>NZ_JBITZP010000008.1:0-236708 GCF_044546945.1 Kitasatospora sp. NPDC053057
GGACGCTTCCTTCGGACCGCCTTCCAGCGGGCCCTCCGGGCGCTTCGTTCTTTCGTGTTTCCAGCTTATCAGATGTTTTCCGCTCCGTTTTCCGGGGCTTCGTCATCCAACTCGCTACTGTCTTCTGCGGCTTGACGCCCCGTCCGACGTTTCAAACTCTAGCCGATCCCCGCTCCGAAAAGCGAATCCAGCCGAATCCGACTGCAATCCGATAAAACGAGCACGCCGAATAAGCACCGAGCCGCGACGCGAAAAGCGAAACGACCGGCACGAACCGGAAGTGGTGTTTCAGAGGATTGGCCGCCCCGGGACCGTCCGCGCTGATGCGTGTCCGGTGCTCCCTGCCGAGCGACTAGGGAACACTACCCCTCTGCGGGGTCTGAGGCAAACCGGTTCCGGGGACGGTCCGGGTGCAGAGCGCACGGCCCTGCTTCACGTACTCGCCGTTGGGGTGGTCGTTGGCAGTGACCCAGTGCAGCGCGCTGGCTTCGTCGCGGCCGCCGTCGCGGTGACGGCGGAGCAGGCGTTCCTGGCGGACGGCGTCCTCGGTGTCGACGTACCAGAGTTCGCGCAGCAGTCTGCGGGCGTCCGGCCAGGGAGTCCCGGCGGAGGCGAGGTAGTTGCCCTCGGTGATGGCCAGCCGGGTGTGCGGGCGGACGACGTGGCGGGCGGCGACCGGTTCGTCCAGGGTGCGGTCGAAGTCCGGGACGTAGATGTCCTGGAAGCGGTCGGCGGCGACCCTACGCAGCAGGGCGACGTAGCCGTGGGCGTCGAAGGTGGCCGGGGCGCCCTTGCGGTGGGTCAGCCCGAGGCGGTCGAGCTGGGCGGCCGAGAGGTGGAAGCCGTCGAGCGGGAGGTAGGCGGCCGTGCCGGGGCCTTCGACGCGTTCGACCTCGGCGACGAGGTGGCGGGCCAGGGTGGACTTGCCGGCTCCAGGTGGGCCGGCAAGTCCGAGGATCGTACGGGCGTTGCTGCCCGGGCCGCGGAGCAGTCCGAGGGCAAGGGCGGTGAGGCGGTCCTCGTTCATGGCCGCACCCTACTCACTCGCCCCGGCCCGACGGCCGGCTCAGACGACCGCCGGCTCAGACGGCGGTAGGGGCAGAGGCAGAAGAAGGAGCAGGGGCGAGGCCGGGCAGGTCCAGGGTGAGGGTGCCGGCGTCCGCGTCGAGCAGTGCGGGGACGCCGAGCGGGACGGTGAGGGTGGACGGGCAGTGGCCGAAACCCAGCTCCCAGATCACGGGCACGCCGAGCCCGCCGAGCCGGTCGAGCATCACCTCCCGGACCCGTTCGGGCCGTCCGCAGCCCGCCCAGGAGCCGAGGGCTATGCCGGCCACGCCGTCGAGGGCACCGGAGCGCAGGAACTGGGTGAGCAGGCGGTCGAGCTGGTACGGGTGCTCGTTCACGTCTTCGAGGATCAGGATGCTGCCCGCGAAGGAGGGGCGGGCGGCGGGCGTGCCGCGCTCGGCGGCGAGGACGTGGACGCAGCCGCCGGCGGTGACACCGTGGGCGCGGCCGGGGACGAGCGCGGTGGCGGTGGGCGAGGTGAGGACGGTGGTGGCGGCGGGGTCGAAGAGGGTCCGGCGCAGGTGTTCGGCGGTGGGGCCGTCGTCCACGAAGGAGGAGCCGGAGGCCAGCGGCCCGTACAGGGTGGCGAGGCCGAGGCGCTGGGCGAAGGCCTCGTGCAGGGAGCTGACGTCGCTGAAGCCGATGAAGGGCTTGGGGCGGGCGGCGCGCATCGCGGTCCAGTCGAGCAGGTCGACGATGCGGTGGACGCCGTAGCCGCCGCGGGCGCAGATGACGGCGTCGACGGTGGGGTCGAGCCAGGCGCCCTGGAGGTCGGCGGCGCGGTCGGCGTCGGTGCCGGCCAGGTAGCCGAGGACGGGGTGGGTGTCGAGGACGTGCGGGGCGACGGTCACGCGCAGTCCCCAGGAGCGGAGGATCGCGCAGCCGGCGGTGAGTCGCTCGGGGTCGATCGGGCCGCTGGGGGCGACGACGGCGATGTGGTCGCCGGGGCGCAGGTGCGGCGGGCGGGTCAGTCCCTGGCCGGGCGTGGCGGGTTGCTGGTCCATGGACCGGGCCTTTCGGGGAAGGGGCGGGCAGCGGGCGGCCTCGGGGTGTGGTCGAGGCCGCCCGGTGACGATATGCCCGCGGGCCGACCGGCCGATGTCCCGGGGTGCGCGGCCCCCAGGAGGGCCGGGCGGGTTGATGGCTCTTCAGATCGCGCCCATCACCTCCCGCACCTCGGCGAGGGTGGCGTCGGCGATCGCGTTGGCCCGCTCCGCACCGGCGCGCAGCACCTGCCGCAGGTGGCCGCGGTCGGCGGCGAGTTCGGCGCGGCGGGTGCGCAGTGGGCGGAAGTACTCGTTGACGGACTCGATGACGGTGCGCTTGAGGGCGGCCGCACCGCCGTAGCCGATCTCCTCGGCGATCGCCTCCGGGGCGCGGTCCTGGCAGAGCGCGGCGAGCAGGACGAGGCCGGAGACCCCGGGGCGGCCGGTCGGGTCGTAGGTGATGCGGCGGTCGGCGTCGGTCTTGGCGCCGCGGATGATCCGGGCGGTCTCGTCCTCGTCGGCGCCGAGGGCGACGGCGTTGCCGCGGCTCTTGCTCATCTTGCCGCCGTCGGTGCCGAGCAGCATCGGGGCGTCGGAGAGCAGTGCCCGGGGGCGGGGGAAGACGGCGCTGCCGTCGGCGTGCGGGTAGCGCTCGTTGAAGCGGCGGGCGACGGTACGGGCGACCTCCAGGTGGGGCAGCTGGTCCTGGCCGACCGGGACGAGGTCGGCCTTGCAGAACAGGATGTCGGCGGCCTGGTGGACGGGGTAGGTGAACATCAGTCCGTTGACGGCGACCTGGCTGGAGTGGGCGATCTCGTCCTTGACGGTGGGGTTGCGGCTCAGTTCGGCGACGCTCACCAGGCTGAGGAAGGGCAGCAGCAGCTGGTTGAGCGCGGGGACGGCGCTGTGCGCGAAGATCGTGGCCCGCTCGGGGTCGAGGCCGGCCGCGAGGTAGTCGAGGACGAGGTTCTCGGTGTGCTCGGCGAGCCGGTCGGCGAGGTCGCGGTCGGTGATGACCTGGTAGTCGGCGACCAGGACGAACATCTCGACGCCCTGGTCCTGGAGCCGGACCCGGTTCTGCAGGGTGCCGAAGTAGTGGCCGAGGTGGAGCGGGCCGGTGGGGCGGTCCCCGGTGAGGACGCGGTGGGCGCCCGGGTCGTCGATCAGGTCGGCGGCCGTCAGGACGGGGGTGGCGGCCGGTCCGGCGGTGTCGTGCTCGGCGGCGGTGCGGGCGGTGGCGGTCATCGGGTTTCTCCCTCGGTACGGCGGTGGTGGCGGCCGTCCGGGGCGCAGGGCCCGTCCCGTGGGGAAACGCGACAGGGCCGTCCATCCCGGACGGCCCTGGTCAGGCAGGTGTGGTGGCCGTCCTAGGACGGCCACCAGCACAGGCCCACGAAGCGCTTCATGGCTCCAACGATAGCGTCAGTCCTCCGCGACCAGGGCGGGGGTGTCCCTGCGCAGCGTCTCGCCGCGGAAGAACTGCGGCCGGACCTGCCCGCCTACCTCAAGGACAAGGCAGGCAACCCGGCCGCCGTCGGCTCAAGGAGCTCGCAGTGGAGGTCAGCCCGGAGCAGATCGACAAGGCGGACGCCGACTGGATCTTCTACGGCGTGTACGGCAGTCCCGGTTCGACCAACCAGGACGCGGTGCTCGGCGGCGCGCTCTGGAAGACGCTCGGCGCGGTCAAGTCCGGTCAGGCCCGGCCGGTTTCGGACGAGACCTGGTTCCTGGGGCTCGGCGTCACGGCCGCCAACTCGGTGCTCGCCGACCTCAAGGGCTTCGTGACGCCCGGCAGTTGAGCCGACCCGCCTGGTACGGGTGCCGTCGATCTCCCGCCGCTCGCCCGGTGAACCCACCGTGCTCGCGGGCACACGCCCGGGAATGACGCTTGGAGCTGGTCGCGCGGTGCGGGAGGATCATCGGGACCGTCCCCCGAAGGGCCCGCCGATGACCTCGCTCCACCCCAACTCCACCGACCCCGCCCTGCCCGGCCCGCCCGCGGACGGCGCCGACTCCTCGCCCCCGGCCGGCCTGGCCGGCTCGGCTGGCCTGGCCGCCTCGGGGGCGCCGATCTGCTTGATCGCGACGGCGGCCGAAGGCTGCTCGACCGGCCCGGTCAGTGCCCCCGCCCGCCATGACACGGTGCCACAGCCGCGCACGCCGGAGGACGTCGAGGCGCAGCTACGCCGCGGTTCGGCGGACGGCGATGCCACCGCGGACCGGCTCCGGGCGGCGTTCGCCGACCGGCTGCGGGCCGCGCGCGCCGAAGGGCGCTCGCTCAACGAGCTGGCGGCGGCGTGCCGCCGGTCGGTGGAGGAGGTGCGGGCGCTGCTCGGCGAGGCCGAGGAGGAGGACGGGGACGACGCCGCCGGTGCCCCCTTCGGCGAGGCCGGACCGGTGTTCGTCCGGCCCCAGCAGACGGCGGCGCCGTCCGAGGGCAACCGGCCCGCGCCGGTGCCGCGTTCGGTGCGCGAGTCCTATCGCGACTCCTATCGCGAGCCGTCGCGCGAATCGACGCGTGAGCCGATGCGTGAATCGACGCGTGAGCCGATGCGTGAATCGACGCGTGAGGAGGTGCGGAACCTCGGCTGGCGGCGGCCGTCCCCCTCCCGCCGACTGCGCCGGATGCACCCCCAGGCCGACCGGACCGGGCAGGGGGCGACCGCACGGGAGACGGCCGCCGCCGACCCGACCTGGGCGGAGCCGCGCGGTGCGGGACGGCCGGGTGAACTGATCGGTGCAACGAGGGTGGTGGCCGACCAGGCGCCCCCGGCAGCCGGTGCGGACGCCTGGACCGTGGTGGGGGGCGGGGCCGAGGAGTCCCGGGCCGTCCCGCCGCTCGGCATCCTGATCGGCGGCAGCCCGGTCCAGCCGGAGGCCGTCGGCCGCCCGGAGGAACGGACGCCGGTCCGGGTGGCGGCGGAGCCGATCCGGGTCGGGCGCGGGACCAGCCTGGTGGTGCTGCCGTCCTGGCGTCCCGCCATCGCCGTCTCGGTGTCGACCGAGCAGCTGGTCGTCGAGACCGGTCTCACGGTCGAGCAACTGACCGGCGCCCGGCTGACGGTGCTGATGAACCCTTGGGCCCTGCACGACCGGGAGCTGGACCTGCACGGCTGGGAGCCCGGCCCACCCGGCCCGCACGGGCGGGCGCGGCGCGGCGGGCGCGGCTAGGGTCCGAGGACGGACCCGTCAGCGGGCGTTCGGGATGTAGCCGAGGTCGACGGGCACCGGAGGGCGCCCGTCGACCGCCCAGCCCGCGCGGACCGCTTCCAGCAACTCCGGGAGCCGGGGCGGCCAGAGCGCGTCGGCGTTCTCGTCGGCGAGGTCGGCCGGGGTCCACCAGCGCCAGTCGAGGATCCGGTCCTCGGCGTGCACCGCGCTGACGTCGCCGACCGGGCCGCGGTGCGGTCCGTTGGTCAGGTAGATGTGCTCGTGCTGGCGGACCGGGGTGCCGTGCCAGGTGAAGTCGTGCTCCCAGGTGCAGAGCAGCGGGCCGGGTTCGAGGTCGGTCCAGCCGGTCTCCTCCCACAGCTCGCGCCGGGCTCCGACCCGAGGCGTCTCGCCCGTTTCCAGCCCGCCACCGGGCATGGTCCAGTGGACGCCGACCTCGTCGTTGTCCGAACGGAGCAGGAACACCGAGCCGTTCCGGTCCAGGACCACCGTGCGGGCGGCCTGGCGGGGAACGCGTTTGCGCGGTCGCAGCAGTCTTCGCATCGGGACACTCTGACAGCGCCCGACCGGGGCGTCGACCGGATTCCCCGCCCCGGCCGCCGACTTGAGCTGCTTCCGGCCCCCCGGCCTGCGTCGATCCGGAGTCGCGGGCGCCCCGCCGGCCGTACCCTGACCGCCATGCCCGTACCCTCGATTCTCTTCCCCGCCGATCCGCTCAACCCACGCCGGCCCGATCCGCATTTCGCCTGGGAGGCCAGGCTGGTGCGGGAGTTGGGCGGCGAGCACCTCTTGGTCGACCACGACGCGCTGCTCGCCGGGCGCGCCGAGGAGGCGGTCCGGCGGGTGCCCCGGGGCAGCGGACCGCTCTGGTACCGGGGCTGGATGCTCCCCTCCGCCCGGTACGCCGAGTTCGCCGCCGCGCTCACCGCCCGCGACGGCAACCTGCTGACCAGCCCGCCCGGTTACGCGGCGGCGCACGAACTGCCCGGCTGGTACGGAGCGTTCGAGGGGGCGACCCCGCCCAGCGTCTGGATCCCGACATCCGGGGCCGTGCCGCCCACGCCGGAGGAACTGGCGGAGGCCGTGGCCCGGCTCGGCGGGAGCGGGGCGGCGATCGTCAAGGACTACGTGAAGTCGCGCAAGCACGAGTGGCACGAGGCCTGCTACGTACCGGAGTTGGCCGACCTGGCGGCCGTCGGCCGGGTGGTCGGGCGGTTCGTCGAGCTGCAGGGCGAGTTCCTGGCCGGCGGGGTGGTGCTTCGGCGGTACGAGGAGTTCGAGCGGGCAGATGGGCCGGACGGGCCGGACGAGGACGGCGGCGATGCTGCGGGTGCCGCGGGCGGCGAACGGCGGGCGGTGGAGGCCCGGGTGTGGTGGCTGGACGGCCGGCCGGTCCTGGTCGGGCCGCACCCGGACGCCCCGCACCTGCAGGTCGAGCCCGACCTCACCGAGGTCTCCGCGCTGGTGCGAAGACTCGGCTGCCGCTTCGTCACCACCGACCTCGCCAGCCGGGCCGACGGCTCCGGCTGGCGGGTGGTGGAGGTCGGGGACGGCCAGGTGAGCGACCTGCCGCGCGGCATCGATGCCTCGGGGCTGCTGGCTTCGCTGATCGCCGCCTGATTGACCGACCGGCGGGTCGGCGGGTGGTCCCACTTCCGATGGACCGTCCGCCGACCCCGCCGGGCAGCGGCCGAGCGGCTACCCGGCGGTGACCGTCTCGGCCGGTGCCGGGTGGCCGTCCGCGATGAACGCCTGCCAGAGCCGGGCGTACGTACCGCCCAGGGCGAGCAGTTCGGTGTGCGTGCCGTCCTCGACCACCCGGCCGTGGTCCAGCACGACCACCCGGTCGGCGCGTTCGGCGGTGGTCAGGCGGTGGGCGATGACCAGGGTGGTGCGGCCCCCGCTGAGCCGGTCCGCGGCCTGGTTGACCGCGGCCTCGGTGGCTAGGTCGAGCGCCGCGGTGGCCTCGTCCAGCAACAGGATGTCCGGGTCGACCAGTTCGGCCCGGGCCAGCGCGATCAACTGGCGCTGGCCCGCCGAAAGGTTCCGCCCACGGCCCGCGACCTCGTGGTCGTAGCCGCCCGACAGCCGGACGATCATGTCGTGGGCGCCGACCGCCCGGGCCGCCGCCTCCACCTCGGCCGCCGAGGCGCCCGGCCGGCCGTACGCGATCGCCTCGCGGACCGTGCCCGCGAACAGGTACGCCTCCTGGGGCACCACGCCCAGGCGGTGACGGTACTGGGCCAGGTCGTAGCGGGTGAGGTCCACGCCGTCCACCCGGACGGTGCCCTCGGTGGCGTCGTAGAACCGGGCGACCAGCTTGACCAGCGTCGACTTGCCCGCGCCGGTCTCGCCGACCAGCGCCACCGTCTGACCGGCGGGTATCTGCAGGTCGACGCCACTCAGCACCTCCGGGGCACCATCCGCGCCGCCGTTGTAGGCGAAGCCGACGCCCTCGAAGCTGATCTCGCCGCGCAGCGCCTTGGTCACCGGGACCGGGTCGGCCGCCTGCGCGGTGGTGGTCGGGGTGCGCAGCAGTTCGCGGATCCGGCCGAGGCCGACCGAGGCCTGCTGGTAGCCGTCGAACACCTGGGACAGCTGGTTGACCGGGGCGAAGAACAGGTCGATGTAGAGCAGGTACGCGACCAGCGCGCCGACCGTCAGCGTCCCCGCGTCCACCCGGGCGGCACCGACGATCAGCACCAGGGCGGCCGCCACGCTGGAGAGGAACTGGACGAACGGGAAGTACAGCGAGATGTAGAACTGGGCGCGGACCCGGGCCTCGCGGTAGGCGATCCCGCGTGCCACGAAGCGGTCGGTGTTGGTGTCCAGACGGCGGAAGGCCTGGACGATCCGCATGCCGGCCACGTTCTCCTGCAGGTCGGCGTTGACCGTGCTGATCAGGTCCCGGGAGCGCTCGTACTGGTCCTTGGACTTCTTCCGGAACACCAGGGTGGCGATCACCAGCAGCGGCAGCACGGCGAAGACCACCAGGGCCAGGCCGGCGTCGATGATCAGCAGGGCCACGAAGATCCCGGCGAAGGTCAGCAGGCTGACCACGGCGGTGACCATGCCGGTCTGGAGGAAGGAGGTCAGCGAGTCCAGGTCGGTGGTCATCCGGGTCATGATCCGGCCGGTCAGCTCGCGCTCGTAGTAGTCCAGGCCGAGCCGGTTGAGGTGGGCGAAGATCTTGAGCCGGAGGGTGTACAGCACCCGCTCACCGGTACGGCCGCTGACCCGGTTCTCCGCGCTCTGCACCAGCCAGTCCAGCAGGACGACGACCAGCGCGAGGGCCGAGGCCACCGCGACGCCGGACATCAGACCCTTGCGGACGCCCTCGTCGATGCCGTGCCGGATCAGCACCGGCAGCACCAGCCCGGCGGCCGCGTCGAGGGTGACCAGCAGGAGGGCGATGAGCAGCGGGGTGCGGAAGGGGCGCAGCAGGCGGCCGAGGCTGAAGTCGGGGTCACCGGCCTCGGCCTCGGCGCGGGGCACGGCGGGGACGTCGGAGGCCGGCGGGAGGTCGGCGACCTTGGCCAGCAGGTCGGGGTCGGCGGTGCGGGCCGCCTTGACGAGGGCGGGGGTGGGGAGCTCGGGGGTCTTCTGCGCGGGCTGTCCGTCCTGCGTGGGCTGTTCGCCTCTCGCGGGCCGTCCATCCTGCGCGGGCCGTTCGTCTTGCGCGGGCTGTTCCGCGGGCTGCGCGCTCTGCGGGCTCTGCGGCTCGGGGGACCGGCCGGCCTCGGGGTCGGTGATCAGGGCCCGGTACTGGGGACATCGGGCTTCGAGTTCCTCGTGCGTACCGAGGTCCAGCAGCCGGCCGCGGTCCAGGACGGCGATCCGGTCGGCGAGCTGGAGGGTCGAGCGGCGGTGGGCGATCAGCAGGGTGGTGCGGCCGGTCATCACGGAGCGCAGCGCGTCGTGGATCTCCGCTTCGACCTGCGGGTCGACGGCCGAGGTGGCGTCGTCCAGCAACAGGATCCGGGGGTCGGTGAGGATCGCCCGGGCCAGGGCGATGCGCTGGCGCTGGCCGCCGGAGAGGGTCAGGCCCTGCTCGCCGACCTTGGTCTCGTAACCGTCCGGAAGCGCGCGGACGAACTCGTCCGCCTGGGCGGCGCGCGCGGCGGCGACGATCTGCTCCTCGGTGGCGTCCGGGCGGCCGTAGGCGATGTTGGTGCGGACCGACTCGGAGAAGAGGAAGCTCTCCTCGGGGACGATGCCGACGGCCGCGCGGACCGAGTCCAGGGTGAGGTCGCGCAGGTCGTGGCCGTAGAGCCGGACGGTGCCGGCCGCCGGGTCGTAGAAGCGGGGCACCAGCTGGGCCACCGTCGACTTGCCGGAGCCGGACGCGCCGACCAGGGCGAGGGTCTCGCCAGGGGCCAGCTTCAGGCTGAGGCCGTGCAGGACCGGGGCGGGGTGCTCCGGGTCGTAGCGGAACTCGACCTGGTCGAACTCCAGGGCGATGTCGGAGGTGCGGGGACCGGCCGAGCCGCCGTTCGGGGCGTCGGCTGCGGCGCTGCCGTCCTGGGTGAGGTCCAGGCTGAGCGCGTCCGGACGCTCCTGGACCAGCGGACGCTCGTCGATCAGTTGCAGGACGCGCTCGACACCCGCCCGGGCCTGCTGGCCGACCGTGATCACCATGGTCAGCATCCGCACCGGGCCGGTCATCTGCGCGACGTAGGTGGAGAAGGCGACGAAGGTGCCGAGCGAGACCCTCCCGTCGACGGCCAGCCAACCGCCGAAGGCCAGCACCGCGACCTGGGCGAGGGCTGGGATCGCCTGCATCGCCGGGTTGTAGCGGGCGTTGAGGCGTATCGACCGGAGCCGGGCGGCGAACAGGTTGTGGGAGGCCTGCTCCAGCTTGTCCTGCTCCTGTGCCTCCTGGCCGAAGCCCTTGACCACCCGGACGCCGCCGATCGCACCGTCCACCACGCCCGCGACGGCGGCGGCCTCCTGCTGGGCGGCCCAGGTGGCCGGGAACAGGCGCTTGCGGCTGAGCACGCTGACCCACCACAGCGCGGGGGCCATGACCAGGGCGATCAGGGTCAGCGGCGCGGACAGCCAGACCATCACGCCGATCGACATCACGAACATCAGCAGGTAACCGGTCATCATCGGCAGCATCGAGAGCAGGCCGTTGATCAGCTGGAGGTCGGAGGTCGCGCGCCCCACCACCTGGCCGGTGTCCAGGCGGTCCTGGCGGTGACCGTCCAGTCGGCCGAGCGAGCGGAACAGGTCGCTACGCATGTCGTGCTGGACGTCGAGGGCAAGCCGGCCGCCGTAGTACCGACGGACCTGGGTGCAGCCGAAGACCACGACGGCGGCGAGCAGCAGCAGCACCGCCCACGGGGTCAGCGAGCGGGTGTGGGCGACGATGACGTCGTCGATGATCAGCTTGGTGACCAGCGGCACCAGCGCGGTGACGGCCATGCCGAGCAGCGAGGCACCGAAGGCGAGCAGCAGGCTGCGGCGGGACCGCCAGCTGTAGCCGATCAGGCGGCGCAGCCAGCCGTCGGCCTCGGCGGGCGTGGCCGCGCTCCGGCCGGCGTCCGCGGTCGGGCCAGCGTCCGCGGTCAGGCCAGCGTCCGCGGTCGGGCCGGCGTTCTCGCTCGGCTTCGCGTTCTCGCTCTGCATCGTGCTTTCGCTCGGCTCGGGGCGCGCATCAGCGGCCTGCGGGCTGTCGCCGGAGCCCTCCGGGTTGGGGCCGGGGGCCGGTGAGCCGCTCGGGGATTGCTCCACCATGGATCCGTGAGTCTCGGGCATATTTAGGGATGCTAACCATTTCGTCGGGTGGCCGCCATGGCTTTTCCGGCCGCACGAGGCGGTCGGGGCTGTTCCGGGGCGGCCCGGATCGTCCGGCCCGGCGGACTGGGCAACAGCCCGCCGTCTGCGGTGATTCCCAGTCGAACACAGCTGCGACTCGCCGGCCCGCCCTTGCCCCAAGGGTCGCCGACGGCCCGCCGTATGCCCAGCGGCCCGGGGGCGGGCGGGCGCCGTCCTTTGGACCTAGGGCCGACGGCGGGCCGGGCCGGTGTGCTCGGGGAGCTCGGGCAGCTCGCGGCGCTCGGGCAGCTCGCGGCGCTCGGGCAGCTCCCGGCGCCCGGGACTCCCGATGCCCGGCGCTTGGCCTCAGGCTGAATCGGAGACGGGATCGGCCGTCCCGGAACCGTCCACAGCGGCCGAGCCGGTGGCCGCGGAGTCGGCGGCGGCCGCGAAGGCGCCGTGGGCGAGGGTGTGCAGCAGCGCGGCCATGCCGTCGCGCTGCAGACCGGTGCGCTCGCCGTGGGCCGGGTTCGGGCCGAGGCTGTGCGGAGTCGAGTTGATCAGGCCGAAGACCGCGTGCACGGCGGCCCGCGCCGTCGGCTCGGCCTCGGGGGCGGCGAGCGACGGGTGGGCCTGCCGGACCACGTCCACCCACAGCTCGACGTAGCCGCGCTGGAGCCGGCGGACCGTGCGCCGGTCTTCCTCCTTGAGGTTCAGCAGCTCGCGGTCGTGCAGGGTGATCAGGTCGCGGTCGTTCAGGGCGAAGTCGACGTGGCCGCTGATCAGCGCGTCCAGCGCGGCAGCCGGGCCGTCGCCGCCGCCCGCCCGGCGGCGCCCCTCCTCCAGCAGGCGCTCGCTGATGCCGATCAGCAGGTCGGCCAGCATCGCGTCCTTGCCCGCGAAGTGGCGGTAGAGGCCGGGGCCACTGATGCCGACGGCCTTGCCGATCTCGTCCACGCCCACGCCGAGGAAGCCCCGGGCTGCGAACAGTCGCGCAGCCTCACGGCGGATCTGGTCGCGGCGTGGGAGCGCGGAGGCTGCGGGGACGTTCGGCATGCTGCCCATCGTAGACAGTCGGGTTATCGGCCGTTAACCTGGGCGCGTAAGTTAACGTTAATTAACGTGGGGATCACGGGCGAACCGCACTCGGCCCGCCCACCTGCTGCCGAGGGCAAGGGAGCTCTTGGGAATGGTCATCTCAACCACCGGCGCACCCTCCGGCGTCCGGCTCAGCGCAGTGACCGGCACGGCGACGGCACCGGGCGCCGTACCGCCGGGAGCCGCCGCTCCGGCGCCCCGACTCGGCACCTCCGCCGACCCGGGCTCCGCGGCCTACCGGGCCAACACCGAGGCGCACCAGGCGCTGGTCGCCGAACTGCGCGCCAAGCTCGACGCCGCCGCCCTCGGCGGGGGCGCCAAGGCCCGCGCCCGGCACACGTCGCGCGGCAAGCTCCTCCCCCGTGACCGGGTGGACACCCTGCTCGACCCGGCCTCGCCGTTCCTGGAGCTGGCCCCGCTGGCCGCCGACGGGATGTACGACGGGGCGGCGCCCGCGGCCGGGGTGATCGCCGGCATCGGCCGGGTCGCCGGACGCGAGGTGGTGGTGGTCGCCAACGACGCCACCGTCAAGGGCGGCACCTACTACCCGATGACGGTGAAGAAGCACCTGCGCGCCCAGGAGGTCGCGCTGGAGAACCGCCTCCCCTGCATCTACCTGGTGGACTCCGGCGGTGCCTTCCTCCCGATGCAGGACGAGGTCTTCCCGGACCGCGACCACTTCGGCCGGATCTTCTACAACCAGGCCCGGCTCTCGGCCGCGGGCATCCCGCAGATCGCCGCCGTGCTCGGCTCCTGCACGGCCGGCGGCGCGTACGTCCCGGCGATGAGCGACCAGGCCGTGATCGTCCGCAACCAGGGCACGATCTTCCTGGGGGGACCGCCGCTGGTGAAGGCCGCCACCGGCGAGGTGGTCACCGCCGAGGAGCTGGGCGGCGGCGAGTTGCACTCCCGCACCTCGGGCGTGACGGACCACCTGGCCGAGGACGACGCCCACGCCCTCTCCATCGTCCGCACCATCGTGTCCGGGCTCGGCCCGCGCGCGGCCAAGCCGTGGCCGCTCGCCCCGGTCGAGCCGCCGACCGTCGACCCGGCCGGCCTGTACGGCGCCGTCCCGGTCGACCCGCGCACGCCCTACGACGTGCGCGAGGTGATCGCCCGGCTGGTCGACGGCAGCCGCTTCGCCGAGTTCAAGGCCGAGTACGGCGCGACCCTGGTCACCGGCTTCGCCCGGATCCACGGCCACCCGGTCGGCATCGTCGCCAACAATGGCGTGCTGTTCTCCGAGTCGGCCGTCAAGGGCGCCCACTTCATCGAGTTGTGCGACCAGCGCGGCATCCCCCTCCTCTTCCTGCAGAACATCACCGGTTTCATGGTCGGCCGGCAGTACGAGGCGGGCGGCATCGCCAAGCACGGCGCCAAGATGGTCAACGCCGTCGCCTGCACCCGGGTCCCGAAGCTGACCGTGGTGATCGGCGGCTCGTACGGAGCCGGCAACTACTCGATGTGCGGCCGGGCCTACTCACCTCGCTTCCTGTGGATGTGGCCGGGCGCCAAGATCTCCGTGATGGGCGGCGAGCAGGCGGCCTCCGTGCTGGCCACCGTCCGCCGTGACCAGCTGGAGGCGCACGGCGAGGAGTGGCCGACCGAGGCGGAGGAGGAGTTCAAGCGCCCCGTCCGCGAGCAGTACGAGCGCCAGGGCAACGCCTACTACGCCACGGCCCGGCTCT
This sequence comes from Kitasatospora sp. NPDC053057, assembly GCF_044546945.1. Classification (NCBI taxonomy): domain Bacteria; kingdom Bacillati; phylum Actinomycetota; class Actinomycetes; order Kitasatosporales; family Streptomycetaceae; genus Kitasatospora; species Kitasatospora sp. NPDC053057. The sequence continues at coordinate 13,769 of NZ_JBITZP010000008.1, forward strand.
GGGACGACGGTGTGATCGACCCGATGGACACCCGTACCGTCGTCGGCCTCGCCCTCACCGCCTGCGCCAACGCCCCGCTGGCACCGCCCGCTCCGTACGGCGTCTTCCGCATGTGACGCCGCACCCCGGTGACTTCGCCTGCCGGTGACGTCGCCCGTCAGTGACTTGGTCCGTCAGTGACGCCGCCTCGTGACCGCTTCGATGTGACCCCTCTCTTCCGGGTGTGACTCCCGGGGCGCCGGTCCGACGACCGGATCGGCGCCCCGACCGCCCACCGCCACCTCCTTCTTACGGCTCCCCTCGACCCGGAGGAACGCCTCCCATGTTCGACACAGTTCTGGTCGCCAACCGCGGCGAGATCGCGCTGCGGGTGATCCGCACCCTGCGGCGGCTCGGTGTCCGCTCGGTCGCCGTGTTCAGCGACGCGGACGCCGACGCACCGCACGTCCGCGAGGCCGACGTCGCGGTCCGCCTCGGCCCGGCCGACCGCAGCGACAGCTCGGCCGCCGAGACCTACCTGCGCACCGACCAGATCCTCGCGGCCGCCCGCCGCACCGGCGCCCAGGCCGTCCACCCCGGCTACGGCTTCCTCGCCGAGAACCCCGGCTTCGCCCGCGCCTGCGCCGACGCGGGCCTCGTCTTCATCGGACCACCTCCCGGTGCCGTCGAGCTGATGGGTGACAAGATCAACGCCAAGGAGGCCGTACGGGCAGCCGGCGTCCCGGTGGTCCCCGGCAGCCAGGCCACCGCGCCCACCGACGAGGAACTCGTCGCCGCCGCCGACGAGATCGGCTACCCCGTCCTGCTCAAGCCCTCCGCCGGTGGCGGCGGCAAGGGCATGCGCCTGGTGCGGGACCCCGCCGACCTGCCCACCGAGATCGGCGCCGCCCGCCGCGTCGCCCGGACCGCCTTCGGCGACGACACCCTGCTGCTGGAGCGCTGGGTCGACCGGCCGCGCCACATCGAGGTGCAGGTGCTCGCCGACGCCCACGGCACCACCGTCCACCTCGGTGAGCGCGAGTGCAGCCTCCAGCGCCGCCACCAGAAACTGATCGAAGAGGCTCCCTCCGTTCTCCTCAATGCCGAAACCCGCGCCGCGATGGGCGCCGCGGCCGTCCGCGCCGCGGAGTCCTGCGGCTACACCGGGGCCGGCACCGTGGAGTTCATCGTCCCCGGCATCGACCCGGACGCCCCCACCTCCGCCGCCGAGGGGGTCCGGGACTTCTTCTTCATGGAGATGAACACCCGCCTCCAGGTCGAACACCCCGTCACCGAACTCGCCGTCGCCGTCGGTCCGGACTCGGCCCGACTGGACCTGGTCGAGTGGCAGCTGCGCGTCGCCGCGGGCGAGCCGCTCTCCTTCACCCAGTCCGACATCTCCTTCCTGGGCCACGCCATCGAGGCCCGCATCTGTGCCGAGGACCCGGAACGGGACTTCCTGCCCACCGGCGGTCGAATCCTCACCCTGGACGAGCCCCGGGGCGAGGGCATCCGCGTCGACTCCGGGGTCGCCCCCGGAACCGTCGTCACCAGCGCCTACGACCCCATGCTCGCCAAGGTCATCGCGTACGGGCCCGACCGCCCGACCGCGCTGCGCCGGCTCCGCGCCGCGCTGGCCGACACCCGCATCCTGGGTGTCACCACCAACACCGGCTTCCTGCGCCGACTGCTCGCCCACCCCGACGTCGTCGCCGGCCGACTGGACACCGGCCTGGTGGAACAGACGGCCCAGCAGCAGCCGGCCCTGCTCGTCGCGCCCCACTCCCCGTCGAACGCGGCACCGTCGAACGCGGCACCGTCGACCGCGCCGGCGACGGCCGGTGCCACGGACTCCGCCGCACCCGCGGACCGGGCTGCGGACGGGAGCGACGCCCCGGCGACCGAATCCCCATCACCCGCCCACCTCCTCTACTACGCGGCCGCGCTGGCACGGCACCTGGAACTCACCCCGGCCGCCGACCCCGACGGCTGGACCGACCCGTTCTCCTTCCCCTCCGGCTGGCGCCTGGGCGGCACCCCCGCCTGGACCACCCACCGACTCCGTACCCCCGGCCAGGACCCGGTCTCGGTGCGCATCCGTTCGATCACTGCGGGCAACGTAACCGACCCCACTGACAATTCCCCCGGACCCACCCGCGAGGTGGAGCTCCGGCTCGACGCCGGACCCGTGCACCGGGCCCGCGCGACCCTGGCGGCGGACCGGCTGCACCTGACCGTCGACGGCCTGCAGACCGCCTTCGCGCTGGCCACCGACGCCACCCCCGGCCTCGCGGCCGGTCCGGTGACCTGGCTCGGCATCGAGGGCGACGCCTGGCCGATGCACGCCTACGACCCGGTGGTCGAGAGCGCCGCCGGCGCCGCGGCCCACCATGGCGCCCTGACCGCCCCGATGCCCGGCACCGTCACGGTCGTCAAGACCACGGCGGGCGAGACGGTCCGCAAGGGCCAGCCCCTGCTCGTGCTGGAGGCCATGAAGATGGAACACGTGATCGCCGCGCCGCACGACGGCGTGGTGGCCGAGTTGCGGGCCACCGCGGGCGCCACCGTCGCGATGGAGGACCTGCTGGTCGTGGTCAGCCCGGCCGAGGAGGCCGCGGAGCCCGCGGAGGTGCGGTCGTGACGTCCCAGGAGAGCAGCGCCCGGGCGACCACCGCCCAGGACGGCGCCACCCGCGAGCCCGACGCCCTCGACCTGGGGCTGCCCGACCCGGTCCGCGCCCCTGGCCTGCCCGAGGAGGTCCGGATCCACGAGGTCGGACCGCGCGACGGGCTGCAGAACGAGGGCTCCCTGGTGCCGGTCGAGGTCAAAGCCGAGTTCATCGGCCGACTCGCCGCCGTGGGCCTGCGAACCGTCGAGGCGACCAGCTTCGTTCACCCGAAATGGGTACCCCAGCTCGCCGACGCCGAGGAGCTGATGCCCCGGCTCGCCGACCTGCCGGAGCATCACCCCGGGCTGCGGCTGCCGGTGCTGGTGCCCAACGAGCGCGGCCTCGACCGCGCGCTCGCCCACCACGCCACCGACATCGCCGTGTTCGCCAGCGCCACCGAGACCTTCGCCCGGCGCAACCTCAACCGCTCGGCGGACGAGGCCATGGAGATGTTCCGCCCGGTCGTGACCCGGGCCGCCGAGGCCGGGGTCGCGGTCCGCGGCTACCTCTCGATGTGCTTCGGCGACCCCTGGGAGGGGCCCGTCCCGGTCGACCAGGTGGTCCGGTACGGCGTCCAGCTGCTGGAGATGGGCTGCGCCGAGCTGAGCCTCGGCGACACCATCGGCGTGGCCACCCCCGGCCAGGTCGGCGCCCTGCTGGCCGGCTTCGCCCGGGCCGGCGTGCCGGTCAGCAGGCTCGCCGTGCACTTCCACGACACCTACGGCCAGGCGCTCAGCAACACCCTGGCGGCGCTGCGCGAGGGCGTCACCACGGTGGACGCCTCGGCGGGCGGCCTGGGCGGCTGCCCGTACGCGAAGAGCGCCACCGGCAACCTGGCCACCGAGGACCTGGTGTGGATGCTGCACGGGCTCGGCATCCGGACCGGTGTCGACCTGCGCGCGCTGGTCGCGACCAGCGGCTGGATGGCCGAGCGCCTCGGCCGCCCGAGCCCCTCCCGCACCGTCCAGGCGCTGCTCGGCGTCACCCGGGGCTGATCCCGCTCCGCCCCGACCCACCGGCGCCGGCCGCCCGTTCGGTCCGGCCGGCGCCGCGCACCGCGTTCATCCGTCAACCACACCGTGCGACCGTCACTCCGTCAGACGGACGCCGGTCATCCCGTTCATGCCCGCGGCCACCCCGGCCGGGCACCAGGAGGATCAGATGCTCGACCACCGGCTCAGCAGCGAGTACGAGGAACTGCGGCGCACCGTCGCCGAGTTCGCCCAGGACGTGGTGGCGCCGAAGATCGGCGAGTTCTACGAGCGCGAGGAGTTCCCGTACGAGATCGTCCGCGAGATGGGGCGGATGGGCCTGTTCGGCCTGCCCTTCCCGGAGGAGTACGGCGGCATGGGCGGCGACTACTTCGCCCTTGGCCTCGCCCTGGAGGAACTCGCCCGCGTGGACTCCTCGGTGGCGATCACCCTGGAGGCCGCCGTCTCGCTCGGCGCGATGCCGATCTACCGGTTCGGCACGGAGGAGCAGAAGCGCGAGTGGCTGCCCCGGCTGACCTCCGGCGAACTCCTCGGCGCCTTCGGCCTCACCGAGCCGGAGGGTGGCTCCGACGCCGGCGCCACCCGCACCACCGCGCGCTACGACGAGACCACCGACGAGTGGGTGATCAACGGGACCAAGTGCTTCATCACCAACTCCGGTACCGACATCACCGGACTGGTCACCGTCACCGCGCTCACCGAACCGATCGCTCGTTCGAGTGAAGAGGGCGAATTCCGCTCGCCTGTGCGGGAGATCTCCTCCATCATCGTGCCCACCGGGACCCCGGGGTTCCAGGTCTCGAAGAAGTACTCGAAGGTCGGGTGGAACGCATCCGACACCCGCGAACTGTCCTTTACCGACTGCCGCGTTCCCGCGGCCAACCTGCTGGGCGAGCGTGGCCGAGGCTACGCCCAGTTCCTGCGGATCCTCGACGAGGGCCGCATCGCGATCGCGGCCCTGGCCACCGGCCTGGCCCAGGGCTGCGTCGACGAGTCCGTCAAGTACGCCGGCACCCGGCGGGCCTTCGGCCGCCCGATCGGTGCCAACCAGGCCATCCAGTTCAAGCTTGCCGACATGGAGCTGCGCGCCCACACCTCCCGCCTGGCCTGGCGGGACGCCGCCTCCCGGCTGCTGCACGGCGAACCGTTCAAGAAGGAGGCCGCGATCGCGAAGCTGTACTCGTCCGAGGCCGCCGTCGACAACGCCCGCGAGGCGACCCAGATCCACGGCGGGTACGGCTTCATGAACGAATTCCCGGTCGCCCGCTTCTGGCGCGACTGCAAGATTCTCGAGATCGGGGAGGGCACGTCTGAAGTCCAGCGCATGCTCATCGCCCGGGAGCTCGGCGTCACGTCGTGACGATCACTTCCTGATGGTCACCTCCTGAGCCGAGCCCGCCGGGCCAACTCACCACTCCGCAGCCGATGTTGCGGAGCGAAGACCCTCAGGGGATCACGATCACCGGGCGGTTGGCCCGCCGCGCCAGCCGCCCGGAGACCGAGCCGAAGATCTTGCCGAGCAGGCCGTGCGTCGTGCCGACGACGATCGCGTCGGCGGCGTACTCGCGGCCGACCTCCTCGATCTCGTGGCAGATGTCGCCGCCCCGCTCGATCAGGATCCACGGCACCCCCGCGAGGAAGTCCGCGCAGGCGAGTTCCAGTCCGAGGACCTCCGTGCGGTGGTCCGGGAGGTCGACGAAGACGGGAGGTTCACAGCCTGCCCAGACCGTGGCGGGCAGACGGTTGGCGACGTGCACGATCACCAGGCCGCACTGCGACCGGCGGGCCATGCCGACCGCGTAGGCGAGTGCGCGCTCGCTCGACAGCGAGCCGTCGAAGCCGACCACGACGCCGTGCTGGAACACCGGATCGAGGGAAGGCCCGGGCGCTTCGTCCGCCGACGACTCGGTGTACCCGCCGACCGGGCCGGACGTCGTGTCCGGACGCTCGGCACCGGGGCCGGGGCGGCCCGTCACCGGAGGCTCCGCGGGGCCTGCCTGGTGCCCGTCACGCCGCTGGCGGGGCCCTTGGCGACCGCGCCGGGAAAGGCTGCCGCGGCGGAGGCCCCGCAGAGCGCGCGCGAGGTCACCGGCTCTGGGGTTCGTGCGGGCGCCATCTCCCTGGGGCCCTGGGCCCGCGCTGCGGGGCGCATCCGGTTCGACCGGTCGGGAGGACTCAAAACCAGCCATGGCTCACGGCTCTTCGAGGGAGAGGGGCCGACAGGAGAGGACAACGCTGCCCGGGCAGCAGGCCCGCCCACGGGATGACGTCGGTCTGCGCCGCGCAGCACCGTATGTGACCTGTTCCTTTCAGAGTACGACGGGCGTGGGGCCCAGCCCAGCGGCGAAGCCCCGGAGCGACGTTGTTCCCGCGAACGAGGGATGCGCCCGCCGTGGCAGTGCGCCCTGTCCGCAGGCGATCGCGCCCCCTCCAGAACGGAGGTTCTAAGGAGCTTGACTGAGCGGGCCGGGCGGCGCAACAGGCCCGCGGGACACCGTGACCGGACTGTCATGGATTGGCGACGATCCGTTGCGGGACGTCGCGAACCGTCACGCCCCGCGAGCCCCGACCTGCCCTTCCGTCCCTCCCGCCCCACGCCGTCCATCGGACGTCCGGGCCCTTTCAGCCACTTCGCACGGCTTCGCGACGCGGTCTGGCATTTGCCAGGTGCATAGGCGCGGCCGCTGGCACCATGCTCGGCATGCCCCTGCTCCTGTTCGACCTCGACAACACGCTGCTCCCCCGGGACGCCGCCTTCCGGGCCTGGGCGCAGGACTTCCTGTCCGAACACCATCTACCGCCCGGCGACCTCGACTGGTTCGTCACCCTCGACGGTGGCGGCTACGTGCCGCGCAGCACCGTACTGTCCGCCGTCCGGCGCCGCTACGGTCTGGACGCCTCCGTCGACTTCCTGCTCGCGCACTTCCGACGCGGCATCAACTCGCACATCCACTGCCCGCCCCGCCACATCGAGGCGCTGCGGACGGCGCGGGCGGCCGGGTGGACCCTCGGGATCGTCTCCAACGGCGGCACCCGGCCCCAGTTGGAGAAGATCCGGCGGACCGGGCTGGGGCCACTGGTCGACGGCTGGGTGATCTCGGAGGAGGCCGACTGCGTCAAGCCGGATCCGCTGATCTTCGAGATCGCCGCCCGGCGGTGCGGCGTCCGACCGATCGGGGACTGGGCCGCGCACACCTGGATGGTCGGGGACCATGCGCCCGCCGACATCGCCGGTGCCGAACTGGCCGGGCTGCGCAGCATCTGGCTGCACCACGGCAGGCCGTGGGCGGAGAGCGGCTACCGGCCGACGCTGAAGGCGGCCGGTCTGCCGGAGGCGGTCGGCCTGGTGCTTGCCGCGCGCAACGCGCCCTCGGCCCGCCCCTCGGCCCGCCCCTCGGCCCGCCCCGACGCCCGGCCGGGGGTTCGCCCGGAAGCCCGCCTGGGGGTCCGGCCGGACGGGCCGGGTCGGCGGCAGGCGGACGGGGTGCCGGTGCGCGCGACGGCGCTGCTCGGCGCGCGGTCCGGCGTACGTCCGACGGCGGCCGCCCCGGAGGGCTCGAATGCGCCCGTTTCCGTGAACGCCGGGACGGCTGCCGCATCGGCGTCCGGAGCGGGGTTCGGTGTCCGAAACCGATCAGGCGAGTTTGCCGTGATCGTCGACGGCCTCCCGGACGCAGGAGCACCGAGGGAGCCGAGGACCGGGGCGGTCGCGCTGGTTCGGCCAACCGCCCTGCGGACGGCGGCCGGTGGGGCCGATGGCACGGGTGGTGCTGGTAGGGCCGACGGGGCCGGGCCTGCCAGGACCGCCTTCGCCGCGGCGCCGAGCGGCACGGCAAGCTCCGTGGCTGCTCCGACCGTTGCCGCGCCGGGTGCCGCAACACCGCTCGCCCCAACACCGCTCGCCCCAACACCGCTCGCCGCAGAGCCCGTGGCCGCAGCGGTCGCCCAGTAGCGCCGGGCCCGGGTCCAGTCGCAGCCCCGGGCACGACCCCGCTGGTCAGCCGCCCAGTGAGGTGCGGCTCCACCAGCAGGTGGGGGCCTGCCTGGTGAACCCGAGCTTGCGGTAGATCGGTTCGCCGGCGGAGGTGGCGACCAGGGTGGCCGGGCGGTCCGGGTGGGCGTGGGCCAGGGCGGTCCGCAGCACGGCGCGGGCCACCCCCCGGCCGCGCTGGTCGGGCAGGGTGGTGACCCAGTACACCCCGGTGGCGGCCCCGTCGTCGTAGGTGACGCAGGCACCCGCCGGTGCGCCGTCGACGCGGGCGGTCCAGGCCCGGCAGCCGGGTTGGCGCAGCAGCTCTTCGGGGAGCGCGCCGCCGCGGGTCCAGGGCTGTCGGGCGGGCAGCGGGAAACCGTCCACGATGGTCCGCTCGACCAGCGCGAAGGCGTCGCCGTCCAGCGCCTCATCGACCGTCAGGGTGCCGCCGCCGTGGGCCGGTGAGACGGCGGGCAGCCCGGCGGTCACGCCCTCGACCGGGCCGGGTTCCCGGGCCATCACCGGCATGATCGGCATCCGGACGGCGCCGAAGCGGGTCAGGTCGAGTCCGTCGTACGGGTCTTCGAGGGTGAAGCGGATGGTCTCCCACTCGCCCAGCAGGTCGGTCAACTGCTTTTCCACGTCGGCTGGTTCGGCGTAGGGGCGGGTGACCACGAAGCGCTGCGAATCGTCCGGGGTGCGGGCGCAGCGGACGGCGGTGAGGCCCGGCCGGACGTGGGACTGCCAGCCGTGCGCGCGGGCTTGGGCGAGCCAGAAGGCGGCGGCGTTGTCGTTGGCCTGTTCGAGCCGGCTGTTGGTGTTCACTGCAAGACCGTAGCCCGGCAGCGGGGATGCTGGTCCGGCCGCCCCGACACTGGCCGGATGAAGCCTGGGAGGCGCATGGTCGGCGCCCGTGCGCCCTCCTGTGCACCGCCGATTTTCGGTCAATTTCGTGCCACTCCCTCTCCCTTGGGCAAATCCGCAGCCCAGACCCGCCGGCCCGGCACCCGGAAGCCGGACGCCCCAGGAACCGTCCCGCGACAACCAGCCACCGTTGCACCGGCCCTCTTCCCAGAAGGGTCGACGGGTGCCACGCTTCGTGATCGAATGCATCACGCCAAATTGCCATGTCGACATAGCGTCGGATGGTGAACTTGTCACAACGGCAACGGTCCACCCGATAGATTTCGATCTTGGCCAGCAGTGCCGCACCACCCACACCACACCACCGAGGGGGCTTGAGCGCCTTGAGCAGGGTGAGCAGGAGCGACGCGGGTCCTGACAGCGGCCAGGCGCCGACCGGCACCGCGAGCCGGTCCGCGAGAAGCACCGGCACCTCCGCGATCGCCGCCACCACCCGCACCTCCGGCACCCCGAGCACCTCGGGCCCCGCCTCGCACACCCCCTATCCGGCCGTGCCGTCCGCCGCCACCGGCCACGCCCCTGGCGACCACGGCGGCCCGACCCACGGCGGCCCCACGCCGTACGGTGCGGTGCAGCCGGCCCAGGGCGGGCACCCGAACCACTCCGGACAGCCCGTCAGCCGAGGCCCAGTCAGCCCGGCCCAGGCCTATGGCGGCCCGGTCCAGCCCTACGGCGGCGACTACCCCGGACACGCGGGACACCCGGGCTACCCCGGCCACCCGGCCTACCCCGCCGGCGGCGCGGCCCCGGGGCTGAACGGCGCCGGCCCCGGCGCGCTCGGCGGCCTCGCCCTGGGCGCCGCCCCCGGCCACGGTCCGCTGGGCCACGGTGGCCCGGGCGGCAACGGCTCCCCGACCGCCCTGTCGGCGGCCGGTGCCCCGCGCAAGCTGTCCGGCCGGCGCCGCCGGGAGACGGTCGCGGTGCTGATCTTCGGCGGCGCGCCGATCTTCGAGAGCTCCATCCCGCTCTCCGTCTTCGGCGTGGACCGCCAGGACGCCGGGGTCCCCCGCTACCGGCTGCTGGTCTGCGCCGGCGAGGAGGGCCCGCTGGCCACCACCGGCGGTCTGACCCTCTCCGCGCCGTACGGCCTGGAGGCCCTCGCCCGGGCCGGCACGATCGTCGTACCGGCCTGGCGCTCGATCTCCCAGCCGCCGCCGGTCGAGGCGATCACCGCCCTGCGCAAGGCCCACCACGAGGGCGCGCGGATCATCGGACTGTGCACCGGCGCCTTCGTGCTCGCCGCGGCCGGTCTGCTGGACGGCCGTCCGGCGACCACCCACTGGATGTACGCGCCGACCCTGGCCAAGCGCTACCCGCGGGTGCACGTCGACCCGCGCGAACTCTTCGTGGACGACGGTGACGTGCTGACCTCGGCCGGTACCGCCGCCGGGATCGACCTGTGCCTGCACGTGGTGCGCAGCGACCACGGCGCCGAGGCCGCCAACGCGCTGGCCCGCCGCCTGGTGGTGCCCAGCCGCCGCAGCGGCGGCGGACAGGCCCAGTACATCGATCAGTCTTTACCGGAGGAGATTGGCAACGACCCGCTGGCCGAGGTGGTCACCTGGGCGCTGGAGAACCTCAACCAGCAGTTCGACGTCGAGGTGCTGGCGGCTCGTGCCTACATGAGCCGGCGCACCTTCGACCGCCGCTTCCGCACGCTCACCGGCAGTGCCCCGCTGCAGTGGCTGATCACCCAGCGGGTGCTCCAGGCGCAGCGGTTGCTGGAGACCTCGGAGCTGTCGGTGGACGACGTGGCGCGCCGGTGCGGGTTCCGTTCGCCGGTCGCGCTGCGCGGGCACTTCCGCCGCCAGCTCGGGGTCTCCCCGGCCGCGTACCGGACCAGCTACCGGGCACGCCGCCCGGGGCAGCAGTCGCCGACCCCGGCCGCAGCGCACGGCGGCGACTTCCGGCTGCCCGGCGCGCTGCCGCACGCGGCGGCCACCGCGGCCGCCTCGGCGGCGGGCGGCGGGCCGTTCGGCGGTGCGGGTCACGGCGGGCAGCAGGCACACCCGTTCCCGGCCGGTCCGGGGGCGCAGGTGCCGGTCGGCCAGCCGGGCCACGGGCAGCAGGTCGGGCACGGACAGGCCGGTCCGTACGGTCCGGGGCAGGCCGGGACGCCGGCCGCCCAGGGCTTCCACGCCCGCGCGGGTCAGCCGTACCCGCACCAGCAGGCCGCACAGCAGCCGCACCCCGGGCAGCAGGGTGCGGCGCGCGGTCCGGTGCGGTCGCCGCTGGTTCCGCCGCAGGCCGGTCCGGGTGCGGGGCGGCCGCCGCGCACCGCCGAGCACGCGGCGGCCGAGGACGGCCACTCCCAGCCGGGGGCGCGCGGTCAGGGCCAGGGGCACCGCAGCGCGGTCGAGCGCCCCGGCGACGAGCCGGGGGGCGCGGCCGGGCGTGGGCACGGTGCGCCGACCGGCCGGGTGCCGTCCGGCGCCGCCGGGCAGCCGGCGACCGGGGCGGGCGAGCTCCGGGGCCGGCAGGCGCGGGCGCCACAGGTCCGCGCCCCGGGCGCCCGGGCCACCGCGGCGGACGGCGGACGGACGGCGCGCGAGGCCCGTCCCGGGCGGGACGGCCACCCGGTCCGCACCGGCCGGGAGGGCGAGCACCCGGACGGCCACGGCACGCACGACGGGGCGGAGGAGCACCAGGCCGAGTCCTGCGCTCCGGCACCCCGCTCGGCTCCACCGGTCCCCGCGGCGCGTGATCGCGCCGTAGGGTGAGTTGCGTGAATGACCGTTTGGTATGGATCGACTGTGAAATGACCGGCCTCGACCTCGACCGGGACGCCCTGGTCGAGGTCGCGGTGCTGGTGACGGACTCCGAGCTGAACATCCTCGGCGAGGGCATGGACGTCATCATCCGCCCGCCCGCGGAGGCTCTGGCGAACATGCCGGAGGTGGTGCGCGCGATGCACACCTCCTCCGGCCTGCTGGAGGAGCTGGAGCAGGGCGTGACGCTGGCCGAGGCCGAGGAGCGGGTCCTCGCGTACGTGCGCGAGCACGTGCCGGAGGCCGGGAAGACGCCGCTGTGCGGCAACTCGGTGGCCACCGACCGCGGCTTCCTGGCCCGGGACATGCCGGCCCTGGAGAAGCACCTGCACTACCGGATCGTGGACGTCTCCTCGATCAAGGAGCTGGCCCGCCGCTGGTACCCGAAGGCGTACTACAACAGCCCGCCGAAGGGCGGGAACCACCGGGCGCTCGCGGACATCCGCGAGAGCATCGACGAACTGCGGTACTACCGCGAGGCGGTGTTCGTCCCGCAGCCCGGGCCGGACGCCGACACCGCGCGTGCCATCGCCGAGAAGTACCGGGCCGTGACCGACTGACCCGGGCGGTCGGGCCCTCGCGGGGTCGGAGGGGGTGCCTTCGTTCGCCGGAACGAAACCCTGGCGCGAGCACCCTCTCGGATCCTGTAGAGTTCTTCCTGTCGGAACGGGAACGCGAGAGCGGGAACGGACCGGACAGATGGTGGGTGTAGCTCAGTTGGTAGAGCACCTGGTTGTGGTCCAGGTGGCCGCGGGTTCGAGTCCCGTCACTCACCCCAGAGCCCGAGGGGCCGATCTCTTCAAGAGATCGGCCCCTCGGGCGTTTTCGCGTTGCCTCAGTTGTGCCCGGCGGCCCGGGTTTTCCGGCCGGCCCCTGCCGCGACAAGCTACCGGCTAGTAACATCGTCGCCATGACCACTCCTTCGATCGGCCAGATGCTCGACGCCACCGTGCCGATGGCGCACACCCTCAAGCTCGAGTACCTGGAGACCACCCCGGAGCGCGCCGTGCTCCGGCTGCCTGACCAGCCCGCGTACCACAACCACGTCGGCGGCCCGCACGCCGGCGCGATGTTCACCCTCGCCGAGTCCGCCAGCGGCTGCATCGTGCTCGCCGCCTTCGGGGACCAGCTGTCCCGGGCCGTGCCGCTCGCCGTGAACGCCGAGATCGCCTACAAGAAGCTGGCCATGGGCGAGGTCACCGCCACCGCCGTGCTCGGTCGCCCGGCCACCGAGGTCGTCGCCGAGCTGGACGCCGGCGGCCGCCCCGAGTTCCCGGTCACCGTCGAGATCACCCGCGCCGACGGCGCCGTCACCGGTGTGATGACGGTCACCTGGACCCTGCGTCCCAACTCCTGACCTCCGCGCGGTCGATGGCCCCGGGTGGCACCACCCCGGGGCCATCGGCGCGATGACTGTCCGTGACGGCGGGCGTGACCTCAACGCCCACCCGCTCGTTCTTGACTCACGTGCGAGCCAATCACGCGACCGAGCCCCAGGAACCCGCCCCCCGCGGCGTCGCCGGAGCGCGACGGGCGGTCGCCCGATGGCTGCCCCGCCCCCGCACCCTCGCCGCCGGCGGAGCCCTGCTCGCACAGCTCTGGGGCCTCGGCGCCCCCGGCGCGTACGCGGCCACCGCCGAACCGCCGTCCGGGCAGGCCGGACCCGCCGTCCGCCGGGCCCCGCACGGCGCACCCGCGCTCGACGGCCCGTCAGTGGCCCGCCCCGTCGGACCGTCGCGCCCGGGCGCGACGGGGACCGGTCGCCCCCCCGGACTCGCCGGGGAGCCGACCGGCGACGGACCGGCCGGCGGGGCCACCACCGCGGTCGGCGGCGTCCTCCAGGAGCGCATCCGGGCCGGCGGACTCCCCCTGCCCGGCCAGGGCGCGGCCGTCCCCGACGCCTTCGCGCTCGCCTCCGGCCTGCTCGGCGCCGTCCCCGCCCAGGGCCGCCCCACCGGGACCCGCACCTCCCGCGAGGGCGAACCCGCCACGCTGCCCGCCGTCCCCCGACCCCGCTCCGGCTCCACCGACCAGGCCCGACCGGCCCCGCCCGAGACGGCCGGGACTCCCCCGGTCCGGGAGGCCGCGGCCGACGAGGGGCCCGGCAGAGCGCAACCCGCCGGTACGGCCGGGGCCGCGGAGGGGGCCGCCGCCCCGGCCGTGCCGACGGGCGCGGGGACGCCCGAGGCGCTCGCCCTCGCCGACACCGCGACCGTGACGGCCGAGGAGGACAACGCGGCCACCGCGACCGCGGTGCTCGCTCCCATCGCCGCCGGGCTGCTGCTCACCGGCGCGGCGATGTGCAAGCACCGGGGGCTGCCGCGCGGGCACTGAGCGGCTCGGATGCGAGCGCGGGGGATCGTTGCCCCGCGGGCGGGAGTTCGAGGACGGGCCTCAGCCGCCGGGAACCAGTTCCAGTTCCAGCAGCGGGAGTTCACGCCCGGGTATGGAACCCGACGGGGTGCTGCCGATGCGGATGGCGCCCATCGCCAGGTAGAAGGGCTCGGCGTTCGGGTCGGAGTCGATGGTGAGGCGGCGCAGGCCGGCGGCCCGGGCCTGCTCCCGGACGTGCTCGAACAGCGCCCGGCCGATGCCGCGGCCGATCCGGTCGGGCTCGACGAAGAGCATGGCCAGTTCGCCGGACGGCGGGGCGCCGGTCAGCGCGGCGAAGCCCAGCACCCGGCCGCCGTCCTCGGCCACCACCGTCGACGCCCGTTCCACGGCGGCGGCGTCCAGGGTCAACTCCTCGCGGCAGGCCACTATGAAGACCTCGTCGTAGCCCCAGTACGCCTTGGCCCGCAGGGCGATGCCGGTGAGCAGTCCGGCCTCGTCCGGGTGGGCGGGTCGGATGTGCATGCGGTCCCCTCACGTCGACAGCCGGATGCCCGCGGCCATTGTGCGCCGCAACTCGGTCGTCTGCCAACGGTTTTACGGCGGGCGCGGGCGGGCTCCCCGTCGTCAGCGGAAGACGCCCGGCGGCGGCACCGGGGAGGGGGCCGCCGTGGCGTCGGTGGCCGGGGTGGCGCCGGCGGTGAAGTCGCCGAGGGCGCTGCCGTGTTCGACGCGGCCGTGGGAGGAGTCGGAGGCGACCCGGCGGGTGAGGTCGGCGATCGGGAGCGGGGTGTGGGCGGCGGCCAGGATGAGGTTGCCGAAGCGCTTGCCGCGCAGCACGGCGGGGTCGGCGGTCAGGCACAGTTCGGGGAAGACCGCGCCGAGGGTGGCGACCTGGGAGCGGGCGAAGGGCAGGGCGCCGCCGTCGGCGATGTTGGCCGTGTACCAGCCGCCGGGGGCGAGGGCGCGGGCCGCGAGGGTGGTGAACTCGACGGTGGTGCAGTGGGCCGGGGTGCGGGCGCCGGAGAAGACGTCGGTGATGACCAGGTCGACGCTGCCCTCGGGGGTGCGTTCCAGCACGCTGCGGGCGTCCGCGCCGCGCACCTTGATCTGCCAGCCGCGCTCCAACGGGAGTTCGGCGCGGACGAGTTCGGTGAGCGCGGTGTCGATCTCGGCGACCTGCTGGCGGGAGCGCGGCCGGGTGGCGGCCACGTAGCGGGCCAGGGTGAGGGCGCCGCCGCCCAGGTGCAGGACGGTCAGCGGGCGGCCGGGCGGGGCGGCCAGGTCGATCAGGTGGCCGAGCCGGCGCTGGTACTCGAAGCCCAGGTGGGTGGGGTCGGCGAGGTCGACCAGGGACTGCGGGGCGCCGTCGATCAGCAGCGTCCAGGCGTGCGGGCGGTCGCGGTCGGGGCGCAGTTCGGCCAGGCCGGAGCCGACCGGGCGGGTGAGCGGGCCCTGGGCGTGGCTGCGGCCGTCCGACCCGGTGGTGAGCGCCGGTTCAGGGCTGCGCGCGGCCCGGTTGCTTCGTCCCATGTCGGCCATTATCGCCGCCGTAGGGACGCACCCCCAGGTCAGGGGCGTGCTGCGGGGATCCGGCCGGAGGGCTGGGGCCCGGCCGGGTCCGCGCGGCACGCCCGCTAGAACGGGCCGAGGCCGCCCGCGGTGAGCGTGCAGGCGGCCTCGCAGAGAGCGGAGCGCAGCACCCAGGCGTCGGTGGGGCGGGCGGCGCGGCCGGCGCCGGACGGCGGGATCACCCAGCGCGGGTCGGTGGCGGCGGGCACCAGGGCGCCGGCCGTACAGGAGCTGCCGGGCAGGTGCCAGGTCTCCCAGGTGCCGGCCGGGACGAGGAACGCGACGGTGCTGCCGTTGCGGCTCTGCAGGACGGCCCCGCAGGCGCGGCGCAGCCGCAGGATGTCGACGGCCTCCAGGCCGTGCCGCAGGGCGACGGTCACGGTGTCGCGGTCGGTGACGAGGGCGTCCTCGGCCGGGACGGCGTACTCCCGGTGCAGACCGCCGCAGGAGCCGCGGCCGCCCTCGACCGGACCCCGGCCGGGGAACCGGTCGTCGGCCGGATCGGGCAGCAGGGCCGGGGAGGCGGCGGCGAGCACGCCCCCGGCGACGGGTCGGTGCGGCGGCAGTCCGGTGGCCATCATGGGCCCTCCTGTTACCTCGTCGGGTCGGAAGCACTGCCGCCGGGGGTGGGGGCCGCGGGGCGGGGGACGGGCCGGGGGACGGCCTGGGCTTCCACGTATCAGGACAACGCGGTGGGAACGCCGAAGGCCACGGGGCGCCTTACAGCAAGGCATGGCATTTCATGGCGGATATCCGGCAGCAACGCCCGTTTCGCCCAGGATTGCCGGGTAATGTCCCGCGAACCCAATGTGGCCGGTCGGTGACTCCGAGTACTCTCGGCGCCATGGCAGCCACCCCACCGGCCGAGCCGAACCGACCGTCCCCCAACACCGTGATGCGCACGCTGCGCGGCGACCGCTCACCCGGCGAGTTCGCCATGGCCGTCCGTCGGGCCGCCCGCGAGATCGGCGAGCACGTGTCCTGCGACGCCCGCTACGTCGGACGGGTCGAGTCCGGTGAGATCCGCTGCCCCAACTACGCCTACGAGCGGGTCTTCCGGCACATGTGGCCGGGCCGCACGCTCACCGACCTCGGCTTCGCCCCCCGCACCGCCGTCCGCCGCCGCTCGGCGGACGGCCCCGGGGCGGCCACCGCCGGGGTGGCCCCGCCCGCTCCCCCGTTCCACCCGCCGTTCCCGCCCCTGCCCGCCCCGCGCTCACCACTCTCCACCCAACTCCCGTACGCTGCCTCGCCGTACGCGGATCCAACCGCTCCGGATGGGCCCCCGTGGCCGATGGCCGGCGCGGTGCCCCGGGGGCCCGATGGATCGCCCTATCTCGACGAGGAGAACGACGACGTGCGTCGCCGTACGTTCCTGGCCAGCGGCTCGACCGCGCTGGCCACCGTGATCGGCATCGACCGGCCGGCCGCCGCCGGCCCGGTCGCCGGTGCCGGATTCGGACCGGCCGACGGCCGATCCGCCTTCCCCGGTGCGGAGTTCACCGCACCATCGCTGCTCGGCGCGGAGCCGGCGGTGCCCGGCCGGCCGGGGCCGGTGCCGCCGCCGCGCAAGGTCGGCGCCGCCGAGGTGCTAGGAGTCGAACAGGCCGTCCGGGACATCAGACTGGCCGACGACGCACACGGCGCGGACGCCCTGTACGAACTCGCCGGGCAGTCGCTGCGCACCGCCTACCTGCTGCTCAACGAGGGCGAGTACAGCGCCGAGACGGAGCGCCGGCTCCAGGCCGGGGCCGGTGAACTGGCCATCTCCGTAGGGTGGTTGGCACACGACTCGAACCGGCTCGGGGACGCCCGCTCGTTCTACGCGGAGGCGCTCGCCACCGCCCGGATGGCCGGGGACTCCGCGCTGGAGGCGCACGTCTTCTGCAACAGCGCCTTCCTGGCCCGGGACGCCGGGCGCCCGCGCGAGGCGCTGCGCGCCGCGCAGGCCGGGCAGTGCGCCGCCCGGGAGTTGGACTCCGCCCGGCTGCTCGCCCTGCTGGCCATGCGCGAGGCCGGAGCCTGGGCGGTGCTGCGGGACCGTTCCGCCTGCGAACGCGCGATCGGCCGGGCGTACTCGCTGTTCGACCGGGGGCCGTCCGAGACCGACCCGGAGTGGATGTCCTTCTTCGGCGAGGCGGAGATCGCCGGCCTGCAGTCGCAGTGCTGGTCCGCGCTGGAGGACTGGGACCGCGCCAGCGACCAGGCCGCGCTGGCCATAGCGCTGCAGGAGCCGCACTTCGTGCGCAACCGGGTGCTGTACACCGCCGAGCTGGCCCACGACCGGCTCGGCCGGGGGGACTTGGCGGGCGCGGCACACCACGCCTCGGCCGCCGTCGCGCTGTTCGACGAGGTCCGCTCGGCCCGGATCCGCAGCATGCTGGCGGACACCGCGGGGCGGTTGCGCCCGCACGCCGCGGTGCCCGAGGTCCGTCGGTTCCTGATCGGGTACGAGCGGGCCGCGGCCGCCTGAACGGCCGCCACGACCCCTGTCAGTGGCCGGACTTCAGCCCGTCCAGGTGGGACAGGTCGTTCCAGACCTCCACCGCCGGGGCGCCGTACTCCCAGGACAGCACGCACAGCGCCGCCGTACCGAGCTTGAACCGCTGGGCGAACTCGGGCGGCAGGCCCAGCCAGCGGGCGGCCAGGATGCGCAGCAGGTGGCCGTGCGCGAACAGGACGACGTCCCGGTCGGCGCAGTGCATGACGGTGGTGTCCGTCTGCGGGACACCGTGCTCCTCGTTGAGGTCGGCGAGGAGGCCGTCGACCCGGGCGGCCACGTCGGAGAGCTTCTCGCCGCCGGGCACACCGTCGCGCCAGATCAGCCAGCCGGGGTGGTCGGTGGCCCGGATGTCGGCGCCGGTACGGCCCTCGTACTGGCCGTAGTCCCACTCCATGAGCTCCGGGCGCTCGACGGCGCGGTCGCCGAAGCCGGCCAGTTCGCAGGTCTCCTTGGCGCGGCCGAGCGGGCTGGTGTAGACGAGCGCGTCCGGCAGTCCGTTCCACGGGGCCTCGGCGAGCCGGGCGCCGAGCGCCCGGGCCATCGCGCGGCCCTCCTCGGTCAGCGGGATGTCGGTGCGGCCGGTGTGTTGGCCGCTGGCGGACCACTCGGTCTCGCCGTGGCGGACCAGCACGATTCGGGCGGGCATGGAGAGCTCCTCGCAGCAGGGCGGTCAACGGTCGGTCTCACCCTTGAGCACCGGCCTTCCATGATCCCCCACCGGTGCGGTGGCCACGACGCGGGCCCGGGTACCGGACGGCACCGGGCGCCTCCGGCCGGTTTCGGCCGGTACCGCGGGCCGGTCCGCACCGCGTTGTCGGACCCGGATGCGACACTGGGCCGCACCATGAACGTCTCGACGAACGTCCCGCTCGGCGGGCCCGCTGAGCCGCTCGCCCAGCGGCTCGCCGAGCTGCGCGGACCGGCCCCGCAGCGCAGTCTGAACGCCCGCTCCCTCGCCGCGCTGGCCGCCAACCCGGGCTGCCACCGCCGCGCCGTGCTGGACGCGGCCGGGGTGGACAAGTCCGTGCTGGCCGCCCGGCTCGGCCGCCCCGCCCCCTTCGGGCAGTCCCCGTTCGCGATCGCCCGCGGCCTGGTCTTCGAGTCCCGGCTGAAGGCGGACGACCACGCCGCCCTGCTGGAGCCGCTCCGCGCCCACCTCGGCCTCCCCGCGGACGACCGCGCCCCGCTGCTGGTCCCCGACCTGCTGCACCGCTCCGGGCCGGCCGTCCGCGCCGACCGGACGGCCGAGGCGCTGGCCCGGGCCGCCGCCGACCCGGACGCCTGGACGCTGCTGGACCACCCGATGCTGCGGCTCGCCGTGGCCGGCAGCACCGCCTACCTGGAGCCGGACGCCCTGGTGGTGCACGGCGGGCGGTGCACGGTGGTCGAGATCAAGTCCTTCCCGGTGCTGGACGGCAGCGCGGACCCGGCCAAGGTCGGCGCCGCCGCCCGACAGGCCGCGGTGTACGTGCTGGCGCTCCAGCACGCCGCCGCGGCGGCTGCCGGACTGCCGCTCACCGACGACCCGTACACCGAGCAGCGACTGCCGGGCAGCCCCCGCACCAGCGTGCTGCTGGTCTGCCCGAAGGACTTCGGCAACCAGCCGACCGCCGTCACCGTGGACGTCCGCCGCGAGCTGGCCACCACCCGCCGCCAGCTGAGCCGGATGACCGGCATCGGCTGGCTGCTGGCGGCGCTGCCGCCCGGCACCGACTTCGACCTGGCCGCCGACGAGGACGGCGCCCCGGTCCGGAGCACCGAGCAGCTGACCGCCTCGGTCGAGGCGGTCCCCGCCGCCTACAGCCCGGACTGCCTATCCACCTGCGAACTCGGCTTCCACTGCCGTGCCCGGGCCCGCTGCGACGACCGGGTCGAGCAGCTCGGCCGGGGCGTGCGCGGCGAGCTGGGCAGCATCCGTACGGTCGCCGAGGCGCTGGCCGCCGCGTCCGGCGCGGGCTTCGAGGTCGCGGACGACGCCGACGGCGCCGACGGCGCACACGAGGCGGCCGAACGCCTGGCCTACGCGGCCGCCCTGCGAGCGGAAGCGCTGGGGACGGAAGCGCTGGGTCCGGAGCGGCTGGGTGTCAGCACATGAGTCTCCTCACCACCCTCGCCCGGCTGGAGGCCGTCCGCAGCGGGCGGGCCGAGCCGCTGGCCACCGTCCGGCACCGGCACCTCTCCGAGCGCCCGATGGTGCTCGTCCCGCTGACCGCCGCCGGTGAGTCCGGCGCGCCGCTGGCCGTCATGCTGGGCACCGACCGGGACGCGCCCCGGCTGCACCTCGTGCCGCAGCCGCTCAACCGCACCCTGCGGTTCGACTTCCTGGCCGCGCTGGCCGCCGACCTGCTGCCCTACCTGGAGTCCTTCGGCACGGACGTCGAGCAGCTCGAGGGCTCCGAGAAGGACCCGGAGACCGGCGAGAAGACCCAGGTGTTCCGCGAGCTGTGCGCCGACGCGCCGCAGCTGATCGTGCCCAACGGCGGGGGCGTGCACCACCTCGCCCTGATCGGCCGGTCGACCCGCTTCCGCCGCACCGCGGAGGACGCCGAGCCGGGCCCCTTTCCGGCGCCGCTGCGGGTGCCGCTGCTCGGCCGCTGGCTGACCCACCTCACCGACCGCGCCCAGGTGCCCGGCTCCAGCCTGCTGCTGCCGATGACCGGCCTGCTCGCCCGGCACTGGGCCACCGGCCAGAGCCACCTGGAGGACCAGCACCTGGCCGCCCGGCTGGCCTGGCACACCCCACCGCCGGGGCTGACCGGCGCGCAGGCCGCCGAGCTGGCCGAGACCGAGCGCGACGAGCACGGGCAGCTGGTGCACCCGCCGGCCGGTCCGGCCACCGACCCGGCCTTCGACGAGGCGGTGCTCGCCCCGGCGATCGCCCGCTACGACGCGGCCGTCAGCGCCCTGCGGCACAGCACCGAGCAGCGCGACGAGCCCGCCGCCGAGCGCGCCCGGGCCGCCGTCCACTCGGCCGTCGAACAGCTGGAGCGGGCGTTGTCCGCCGTCCTGCTGCCCACCTGGCGGGACGTCTGGCAGGGCCTGGACCTGCTGCGCACCCTGCCCCCGGCCGGGCACCTGGAGGAGCGCTGGACCGGCGACCGCTGGTCCTACACCGGCCACCGGGACCGCCTGGCGGCCGGCGAGCCGCCGCAGCCCCGGCAGGACGACGCCGTCACCGCGGCCCGCAAGCTCGCCCAGCGCGAACGCGAGCAGGCCCGGCTGGACGTCCAGGAGGCGCTGGACGACCCGCTGGCGATGGCCGAACACCGGCTGTCCGGCGAGGCGTTCAGCGGGGTGGTGACCGAGGTGGTGCTGGAGTACGACACCACCGGCCGCTCCCCCAAGCCCCGCCCGCTGGTCACCCTGCGCACCGCCGACCGCCCGCACGCCGACCTCGGCCGGGAGGCGCACCGGGTGCACGGCCCGTCCGCGCAGAAGGCGCGGATCGTGGCGGTCGAGCCGGCCGACGGCACCATCACGCTGCGAGTGCTGTCCGGCATGGGCCGAAAGAAGGAGCCCGAGCCGGGCAGTCTGCCCGAGCCCGGCGAGCCGGTCACCTTCACCCTGTTCGAGTTGACGGTCCGCCAGTCCGCCCCGCTGCCGGAGCCGGACGACACCCCGTGGACCCACGGCGGCCCGCCCGGCACCGGGCCCGTCGCCGGCCCGTCCGCCGTCGCCGCCGCCGCCGCCGAGGAGTGGGAGTGATGACCGGATCGATCAGCGAGCAGTCCCCGGGCGCGGCGGCCGACGCCGCGGTGGCCCGCATCCTGGCGGCCACCGTCCGCCCGTCGGCCGGTGCGCCGCGCGGCGTGGTGGTGGACTCCCCGCCCGGTGCCGGGAAGTCGACCCTGGTAGTACGGGCGGCCCGCGAGCTGGTGGCGGCCGGCGAGCGGCTGATGATCGTCGCCCAGACCAACGGCCAGGTGGACGACCTGGTCGGCCGGCTGGCCGAGAAGGCACCGGAGTTGACGATCGGCCGGCTGCACGCGGCGGACTCCCGGCCCGGGCCGGAGGTGCTCCGGCACGCAAACGTCACGCCCTCCGACAAGGTCGCCGACCTGGTCGAGCAGGACGTGGTGATCTCCACCTCCGCCAAGTGGCAGTGGGTGCGGACCGAGGCGCCGTGGCGGCACGCGATCGTCGACGAGGCGTACCAGATGCGCTCGGACGCCCTGCTCGCGGTGGCCCGGCTGTTCGAGCGGGCGCTGTTCGTCGGCGACCCGGGCCAGCTGGACCCGTTCACCGTGGTGGGCACCGAGCAGTGGGCGGGCCTGTCCTACGACCCGTCCAGCAGCGCCGTGGTCACCATGCTGGCGCACAACCCGCAGATCGAGCCGCACCGGCTGCCGGTCTCCTGGCGGCTGCCGGCCAGCGCGGCGCCGCTGATCTCGCGGGCGTTCTACCCGTACACCCCGTTCCGCTCCGGCACCGGCCCGGAGGACCGCCGGCTGACCGCGTCCGTCCGCCCGGACGGCTCGGCGCTGGACGCGGTGATCGACCGGGCGGCCGAGCACGGCTGGGCGCTGCTGGAGCTGCCCGCCCGGCACACCGTACGGACCGACCCGCAGGCGGTGGCGGCGGTCGCCGCCACCGTCCGGCGGCTGCTGGAGCGCGGGCTGACCGCCCGGTCCGAGCAGGGCGAGGCCCCGCTCACCGCGGACCGGATCGCCGTCGGCACGGCGCACCGGGACCAGGCGGCGGCCGTCCGGGCGGCCCTGCTCAAGGTGGGCGTTCCGGTGGACGGCACGGCCGGACCGGCCGTCACGGTGGACACCGCCAACCGGCTGCAGGGCCGGGAGTACGACGTCACCGTGGTGCTGCACCCGCTCTCCGGGCGCCCCGACGCGACCGCCTTCCACCTGGAAACCGGTCGGCTCTGCGTACTCGCCTCCCGGCACCGGCACGCCTGCATCGTGGTCGCCCGGGCCGGGATCGCCGAGCTGCTGGACGAACACCCCTCCACCGAGCCGGTGCAGTTGGGCGTCCCGGTGGCCTTCCCGGATGGCTGGGAGGCCAACCACCAGGTCCTCCAGTACCTGAGCGGCCACCGGGTCCGCCTGCGGTAGCGCCGGCCGGGTCCCGGGGCGGTCAGTCCTCGGTCTCGCACACCGCGAAGGCGACCACGGACCCGTGCTCGGCCTGGGCGCTCCAGCCGGTCGCGTCGGCGGTCGGCCCGGTGGCGCGCACCGGTCCGGCCGCGTCGGGCTGGAGCCGGTAGCCGCCACCGGTCAGGTGGGTGCCGGCCGGGCAGGTCGCGGTGGAGACGCCGCCCGGGCTGCTCGGCGGCCCGGTGACGACCTTGGCCGTCTCGGCGGCGAAGGCGGGTACGGCGGATGCGGCCGAGGTCAGGACGGCAACGGCCAGCAGGAGGCCGGTGGACAGTGCGCGCATGGGATGCTCCCGGTTGGGTGAGGGCTTTCGGTGGACGACTGCTGCACCGGGCACAACCGGTTCGCATGCGACCAGGTAGCGCGGCGCCCGGAGTACTCCCCGGGCGCACGCCGGGGAATAGCGCCCGCACGCGCACCGTTCCGCTACCGGCCGCCGCCGCGAGACAATGGACGACGGCCACAACCGGGCGGTGCGGCCCGGAGCAGCCCGCCCGCCTTCCCTCACCCGAGACCCCGGAGGTGTCCGTTCATGCCCGACTCCCCCGCCGAGACGCCCGAGCCCACCAGGCGCCAGCGCCCCGCGCAGCTCCTGTTCGAGCCGCAGGCCGCCGAACCGGAGCCGGAACGATTCTTCGACCTGGAGTCGATCGACGACCCCGCGGAGCTGCTGCGGCGCTCCACCGAACTGGCCCTGGCCTTCCGGGCCGCCGCCGAGCGGGCCACCGACTTCCAGGCCGTCGCCGCCGCCCAGCTCGCGGACCCGCGCCGGTTCGACGCGCTCTCGAACACCGAGATCGCCGAGCGGGCGGACTGGACCCCGGACTACGCCGCCAAGATGATCGAGTACGGCCGCGGTCTGCTCCAGCCGCGCCGACACGAGGACTGACCCCGCCGCGAAGACCGACCCCGCCGCGAGGACCGGTCCCAGCTCCCTGGCATATGCCAGGGGCGGAGGGTACGCGACCGCCCGCCGCCCTGTCCGGCGAACCGCGCTTTCCGCCCCGCCGAGCCCGCGCACGGCGCAGGCTGCTGGGCGTGGACATCTGGACGCACCAGTCGGTGGAATACGTCTCCGTGGCCGGGGAGGCCTGGCTCGCCTCCGCGAGCGAGTACCCACGCAGCATGCGCGCCCTCTGGGAGGCCCGCCCATGGGCGCCCTCGGTGCTGCCCTGCGGGCGGGCCTTCGACGTGATCAGCATGCCGTCGCTGTTCGGCCGCCGGGTGCTGGACGAACTGTGGGCCTCCGGCCCCGGCTGCGGCCCGGTCGCGGGCTACCGGGGACGCACCCTGCTGTTCGTCCGGCCCGGCGCGGCGCCCCGGCTGCGCCGGCTGCTGGCCTGGGAGGAGTGGGCCCGGGACGTGCCGCCGCTGCTGTGCCACGGCCGGGGCGACGCGGTGACGGTGCCGCCGGTGCAGCGGATGGTGCACGGCCCGGACTCCCCCGGCCGGGGCTCGGGCCGCTGGATCGTCGCCCCGGAGGACCGGGAGCCCTGGCTGCCCGGCGCCTCCGTGGTGCTCTGGGCCTGCGTCCGGGCGGCGCGCGAGCCCGGCGTGGGCGTCCCGGCCGAGCCGGTCGTCGTGACGGGAGGGTGAACGGGGGGCGACCGCTATTCGATTTTGGCTCGGACGCGGGCCGCTGCTAGAGTCTTCTCTGTCAGCAGGCGCCGCTAGCTCAGTTGGTTAGAGCAGCTGACTCTTAATCAGCGGGTCCGGGGTTCGAGTCCCTGGCGGCGCACAGACAGCCGGAAGGCCCTTCGCGAGAGCGAAGGGCCTTCCGGCGTTTTCCGCCCGTTCACGGAGCGGGCGAGCAACCGAGCGAACGGGCTAACGGGCAAGCCCGCGGATGGACGAGCCGGACCACCCGCCGGAGCGGACGGCCCGGCCGGGCCTCAGCGGCCGCGCAGCGAGCGGTAGCGGGCGACCAGCTCGGCGGTGGAGCTGTCCAGCTGCTCGCCGCCCTCGCCGGTGAGCAGCACCGGCTCGATCCGCTTGGCGAGCACCTTGCCCAGCTCGACGCCCCACTGGTCGAAGGAGTCGATGTTCCAGACCGCACCCTGGACGAACACCTTGTGCTCGTACAGCGCGACCAGCTGGCCCAGCACCGAGGGGGTCAGCTCGGCGGCCAGGATGGTGGTGGTCGGGTGGTTGCCCTTGAAGGTCTTGTGCGGGACGAGCTCGGCCGGCACGCCCTCGGCGGCGACCTCCTCCGGGGTCTTGCCGAAGGCCAGCGCCTGGGTCTGGGCGAAGAAGTTGGCCAGCAGCAGGTCGTGCTGGGCGACCAGCCCGGGGAGCAGGTCGGCGACCGGCTTGGCGAAGCCGATGAAGTCGGCCGGGATCACCTTGGTGCCCTGGTGCAGCAGCTGGTAGTAGGCGTGCTGGCCGTTGGTGCCGGGGGTGCCCCAGACCACCGGGCCGGTCTGCCAGCCGACCGGGGTGCCGTCGCGGGTCACCGACTTGCCGTTGGACTCCATGTCCAGCTGCTGCAGGTAGGCGGTGAACTTGGACAGGTAGTGCGAGTAGGGCAGCACCGCGTGCGCCTGGGCGTCGAAGAACGCGCCGTACCAGACGCCGAGCAGGCCGAGCAGCAGCGGGACGTTCCGCTCCGGCGGGGCGGTGCGGAAGTGCTCGTCGACCAGGTGGAAGCCGTCCAGCATCTCGCGGAAGGCGTCCGGGCCGATGGCGATCATCAGCGAGAGGCCGATCGCCGAGTCGTAGGAGTAGCGGCCGCCGACCCAGTCCCAGAACTCGAACATGTTGGCGGTGTCGATGCCGAAGTCCTGCACGCCCTGGGCGTTGGTGGACAGCGCGACGAAGTGCTTGGCCACCGCCTCGGTGCCGGCGCCCAGGCCGTCGAGCAGCCAGGACCGCGCGGAGATCGCGTTGGTGATGGTCTCGATGGTGGTGAAGGTCTTCGAGGCGACGATGAACAACGTCTCGGCCGGGTCGAGGTCGCGGACCGCCTCGTGCAGGTCGGCGCCGTCCACGTTGGACACGAAGCGGACGTCCAGGTCGCGCTTGCTGTACGGGCGGAGCACCTCGTAGGCCATCGCCGGGCCGAGGTCGGAGCCGCCGATGCCGATGTTGACCACGGTCCGGATCGGCTTGCCGGTGTGGCCCTTCCACTCGCCGCTGCGGACCCGGTCGGCGAAGGCGGCCATCTTGTCCAGGACGGCGTGCACGCCCGGGACGACGTTGACGCCGTCGACCTCGATCACGGCGTCGCGCGGGGCGCGCAGCGCGGTGTGCAGGACGGCACGCCGCTCGGTGATGTTGATCTTCTCGCCGCGGAACATGGCGTCCCGCAGCTCGGCGACGCCGGTGGCGGCGGCGAGCTCGCGCAGCAGCTCCAGCGTCTCGTCGGTGACCAGGTGCTTGGCGTAGTCCACGTGCAGGTCGCCGACCTGCAGGGTGTGGGTGCGGCCGCGCTCGGGGTCGGCGGCGAACAGCTCGCGCAGATGGGTCTCGCCCAGCTCGGACCGGTGCTTGGCCAGGGCGGCCCACTGCGGGGTGCGGTCGAGCGGGGTGCGGGCGTCGGCGCGGGTCTCCGACATCGGTGGGTCCTCGATTCATCTGGGTGCAGAAACCGGCAGGGCCAGGCGTGAGGGTGTGTTCGCGAGGTCGTGGCGGTACTGGTGGTGCGCCGACTCCGTTGACGGCCTGCCCGGGTTCAGCCTATGCAACCCCGGAGGGGGTCGCGCACATTCCGACCGGCGCGCGCGGACTGGCCGTCACTTCCGCCTGCCCGTCACTTCCGCTGCAGTCACTGCTTGCGCTCCGAGCGCAGGTCCAGCCCGCGCAGCACGTGGTCGACCAGTCCCGGGTCGGCGCCGAGCTCGCTGCGGGCGATGAGCATCTCGCGCCGGGAGGCGGCGATCATCTCCTGCTCGACCTCCGCGGCGGCCCGCCACTGGGAGAGGCGCAGCTTCGCCTCGGCGGCCTCCTCCTCGGCGTAGTTCTCGGGGCAGAGCCGGGCCAGCCGGTCGTGCTGACGGTCCCGCAGGCGGTCGGCGACCTCGGCGGGCAGCCGGTCCTGCTCCTCCAGTTCGCCGAGCCGCTTGAGCCCGGCCTTGGCGGCCCGCCACCAGAGTTCGCGCACGGCCTGCTCGTGCCGGTCATGGTCGATGTCCAGCTGGAGCCGCTTGGCCAGCCAGGGCAGGGTCAGGCCCTGGACCAGCAGGGTGAACAGCACCACGCTGAAGGCGATGAAGACCAGCCGGCCGCGCTCCGGGAAGTCCGCGCCCGAGTGCAGGGTGAGCGGGATGGCGAGGGCCAGGGCGACGGTGGCCACACCGCGCATGCCGGACCACCAGAGGACCATGCTCTCCTTCCAGCTGAACGGGGTGTCCTCCTCGTCGTCCTTGCGCAGCTTCTTCGACAGCCAGCCGGCCGGCAGCAGCCAGAGCAGCCGGACCAGCACCACGACCGCGATGACCACGGCGGCGTCGCCGAGGAAGCCGGTCCAGCCGCGGCCGGCCTCCTTGAGCACGGTGGCCAGCTCCAGGCCGATCAGGCCGAAGGCGACGCCGGTGATCAGGATCTCGACCACCTCCCAGAAGGCGTTGCCGACCAGCCGGTAGGAGACGGCGTCGGCGTCGGCGGCCCGCTCGGCGAGGTAGAGCGCGCAGATCACCACGGCGAGCACGCCGGAGCCGTGGATCTCCTCGGCGAGGGCGTAGGCGGCGAAGGGCACCAGCAGATTGAGCGCGACCTGCTGGGTCGGGTCGTCCAGGCGTTCGGCGAGCCTGGCGTTCGCCCAGCCGAGGGCGACGCCGACGACCACGGCGAGCACCGCGGACAGGATGAAGCGCAGCACCGCGTTGCCGACCGAGAAGTCGCCGCTGGCCATCGCCTCGATGGCCAGCGAGTAGATGACGATCGCGGTGACGTCGTTGAACAGGCCCTCGCTCTCCAGGATCGCCACCAGACGCCGGGGCAGCCCGATGCTGCCGGCCACCGCGACGGCGGCCACCGGGTCGGGCGGGGAGACCAGCGCGCCGACCGCGATCGCGGCGGCCAGCGGCAGCGCGGGCAGCAGCCAGTGCACGGTGCCGGCCACGGCGATCGTGGTGACCACCACCAGGGCGACGGCCAGCAGCAGGATCGAGCGGACGTTGGCCTTGAAGTAGCGGACCGAGGAGCGCCGGGCGACGGCGAAGATCAGCGGCGGCAGGACCAGCGGGAGGATCAGCTCCGGCTCGATCTTGACGTCCGGGATCTGCGGGACGAGCGCCATGACGATGCCGAGCAGGGTCATCAGGACCGGTTGCGGCACGCCCGTCTTGCGGGCGAGCGGCATGGTCACCACGGAGGCGAGCAGCACCAGGAAGAACAGGGGCAGCTGGCCCACGGGGAGGTTCCTCTCGACGGCGGATCGGCGGCGGACGGCTGAGCGCCGCCCAGGATAAATCTGACAATGCGCCCATCGGTGAAGACGCGCCGAACGGACGCTTGACCTCAAGCGCACTTCAGGTCCGAGGATCGGGAGCGTTCGAGCGTTCGAGCGTTCGGGCGTTCGAGCGGCGAAAACGGCGAACCGGCGAAGCGGCGAGAGGAGCACCCCATGAAGGCGGTCACCGTACCGAGGCCCGGCGGTCCGGAGGTCCTGCGGGTCACCGAGGTGCCCGACCCCGAGCCCGGCGCGGGCGAGGTCCGGGTGCGGGTGTACGCCGCCGGGGTGCAGCCGGTGGACCTCGCGATCCGGGAGGGCTTCCGCCCGCCGGGGATGGCGGCCGAGCCGCCGTTCGTCCTCGGCAACGAGTTCGCCGGGGTGGTGGACCGGCTCGGGCCGGGCGTCGACGACTGGCGGGTCGGCGACGAGGTGCTGGGCTTCCGGGTGCTGGGCTGCCAGGCCGAGCTGGTCACGGTGGACGCCGCCCAGCTGGTGGCCAAGCCCGCCGGGATGCCCTGGGAGCAGGCCGGCGCGCTCTCCGCCTCCGGCCAGACCGCCCACGTGGCGCTCACCCTGCTCGGGGTCGGCCCCGGCGACACCGTGCTGGTGCACGGCGCCGCCGGCGGGGTCGGCACCGTCGCCGTCCAGCTCGCCCGGGCCTGGGGCGCCACCGTGATCGGCACCGCGAGCGAGCGCAACCACGACTACCTGCGCGAGCTGGGCGCCGTCCCTGTCACGTACGGCGAGGGGCTGGTCGGGCGGGTCCGGGCGGTCGCGCCGCAGAGGGTGGACGCGGCCTTCGACGCGGCCGGGCGGGGCGCCCTGGCGGCCTCCGTCGAACTGGTCGCCGACCGGGACCGGATCGGCACCGTGGTCGACTACCCGGAGGCCGAGCGGCTGGGCGTCCGGGGGCTGCGGGCCCCGCGCACGGCCGAGCGGCTGGCCGAGCTGGTGCGGTTGTGGGAGGCGGGCGGGCTGCGGCTGGAGATCGCCGAGTCGCTGCCGCTGGAGAGGGCCGAGGAGGCGCACCGGCTGGTCGGGACCGGCCACGTCCGGGGCAAGGTGGTGCTCACCGTCTGAGCGGGCGGGCCGTCCGGGCCGATTGTGTGTTTCGGCCGCTGACCAGGTAATGTTCTCCACGTCAGCAGGCGCCGCTAGCTCAGTTGGTTAGAGCAGCTGACTCTTAATCAGCGGGTCCGGGGTTCGAGTCCCTGGCGGCGCACAGACAGCCGAGAGGCCCTTCGCGAGAGCGAAGGGCCTCTCGGCGTTTCGGCAGCTACTCGCCCGCCCGCCTCCGGGGCGCTCGGGCCCCGGCGCCGGTGGTGGCAGGAAAGGTGGGAAACAGGTCATTGCTGCCACTCCGGCCCGCTGACAGGCTGGCCGCATGAGAGCGCGCAGCGTGGTCGTCGTCCTCTACGACGGCGTGCAGAGCCTGGACGTCACCGGCCCGGTGGAGGTGTTCGCGGGGGCGGGCCCGGCCGCCCGGCAGCTGGGCGCCGCCGGGCTGCTCAAGGGCCGCCGGGCCACCAGCCACTGGGGCGTGCTGGACCAGCTGCCCCGGTTCGGTGCGGAGCCGACCGGCACCGAGCGGATCGTGGTCGACGGCAAGTACGCCACCGCGGCCGGGGTCTCGGCCGGGATCGACCTCGCGCTGACGCTGACCGGCCTGATCGCCGGCGACGAGACCGCCCAGGCGATCCAGCTGCTCATCGAGTACGACCCCCAGCCGCCGTACGCCGCCGGTTCGCTGGCGAAGGCGTCCCCCGAGGTGGTCGCGGGGGCGCACCGGCTGCTTCAGGGCTGACGCCGGCTCGCCGGGAAGCCGTGGCGGCGGGCGGCGAGGGCCAGCGCGAGGACGGGCAGCAGCAGGGCGAGCACCGTCCAGGGCAGGGCGCCGGTGCCGAGACGGCCGAGCACCAGGCCGCCGACCAGCCCGCCGCCCGCCATCGCGGCGTTCCACAGGGTGACCAGCATCGCCTGGGCGGCGTCCGCCCGCTCGCCGCCCGCGTCGCCGACGGCGGTCTGCAGCAGGGTCGGCGTGCCGCCCCAGCCCAGGCCCCAGAGCAGGGCGGCGAGGTACACCAGCGGCGTGCTGTGCGCCCCGAGGCCGAGCAAGGCGGCGGTCACCGCGACCAGCAGTGCGCCGCCGATCGTCAACTGCCGCAGCCGGCGGTGGATGTGGGAGCCGACGAACCAGATGCCCGCCAGCGAGGCCAGTCCGAAGACCAGCAGCACGGAGTCGGCGGAGCCGCCGAGGCCGGCCCGGTCGAGGAAGGGCGCGACGTAGGTGAACAGGATGGTGTGGGCGAGCACGAAGAGCACCGTCACGGCGAGCACCGGCACCACCCCGGGCGCGGTGAGCGCGCTGCGCACCGGGGCGCGCCCACCCTCCGGCCGGCCGGGCTGCTCGGGAAGCAGCGCCGCGATCCAGCCGACCACGCCGAGCGCCAGTGCCGTCATGGCCAGGAAGGGCACCCACCAGGCGAGCACCTGGCCGAGGAAGGTGCCGATCGGCACTCCCACGGACAGTGCCACCGGCACCCCCGCCATCGCCACCGCCATGGCCCGGCCCTGCTGGTCGACCGGCACCAGCCGCCGCGCGTACCCGGCCAGCAGTGCCCAGGCCAGGCCGGCCGCGACGCCCGCGAGGAAGCGGGCGGCCAGGGTGAGCGGGTAGCTGGTGGAGGCCGCGGTGACGGTGTTGGCCACCGCGAAGCCGGCCATCGCGGTGAGTAGCAACCGCTTGCGGCCCCAGCCGGCGGTGGCGGCGGTCAGCGGGATCGCGGTGGCGGCGGTGCCGATCGCGTAGACGGTGACGGTCTGCCCGGTGGCGGATTCGCCGACGCCGAGGGCGTCGCTCATCCAGGGCAGGACGCCGGCCGGCAGGGTCTCGGTCAGCGCCGTGACGAAGACGGCGGTGGCCAGGGCGAGCAGGGCCGGGAGCGGAAAGGGCTTGTGGGGTACCGGGGTCGTGAGCTGTGTGGTCGCCATGGGGAGCATGCTTGGGCCTCACACCGGTGTCAGGTTCAACCCAGACCCGTCGGGGCATCCCGGCGCCCGCCCCGGGTTGCCGGGGGTGACACCCCGTCGAAGGATGGAGGGGTGACCCCGCCCGGCTACCTCCGCCACCCCCACCTGCACGACGGCCTGCTCACCTTCACCGCCGAGGACGACGTCTGGCTCGCCCCGCTGGACCCCGACGGCACCGCCACCGGCCGGGCCTGGCGGGTCGGCTGCGACCGCACCCGGGTCAGCAACCCCCGGTTCTCCCCCGACGGCACCACCCTCGCCTGGACCAGCTGGCTCGGCCTGACCCCCGAGGTGTGGACCGCCCCGGTCGAGGGCGGCGAGGCCCGCCGGCTCAGCTACTGGGGCAGCCAGGACACCCGGGTGCGCGGCTGGCTGCCGGACGGCGAGGTGCTGGCCGTCACCTCCTTCCACGAGCCCTTCGGCCACTACACCTGGGCACACGCCCTGCCCCCGGACGGCTCCCCGGGCCGCCGGATGCCCTGGGGCCCGGTCGGCGACGCCCAGATGAGCCGGGAGCGGACCGTCCTGCTCACCGGCTCCGCCCCGCACGAGCCCGCCGCCTGGAAGCGCTACCGCGGCGGTGCGATCGGCCGGCTCTGGGTGGACGGCGAACTGATCCTGCCCGAGCACACCGGCCACCTCGCCTCCCCCATGCCGGTCGGCGACCGGGTCGCCTTCCTCTCGGACCACGAGGGCATCGGCAACCTCTACTCCTGCCGCCCCGACGGCACCGACCTGCGCCGGCACACCGACCACGCCTCCTACTACGCCCGCGAGGCCGCCACCGACGGCACCCGGATCGTCTACCAGCACGCCGGCGACCTCTGGCTGCTCGACGGCCTGGACGCCCCCGCCCCGCACCGGCTGCACGTCCCGCTCGGCGGCGCCCGGGCCGGCCGCCGCCCGTACCAGGTCGGCGCCGCCTCCCAGGTCAAGGACCTCGCCTGCGACCAGACCGGCCGGGCCGGGGTGATCACCGTGCGCGGCAGCCAGTACTGGCTCACCCACAAGGACGGCCCGGCCCGCGTGCTCGTCGACACCCCCGGGGTCCGGACCCGGCTGCCGGTGGTGCTCGGGCACACCGGCGAGGCGGCCTGGATCACCGACGCCCGGGGCGCCGACGCGATCGAGGTGATGCCGCTGCCGGGGCACGACGCCCCCTCCGAACTCGCCGGCCGGGCCCGGCACCACCACCGGGTGCTCGCCGCCGGGAAGATCGGCCGGGTCCTGGAGCTCACCGCCTCCCCCGACGGCGCCCGGCTCGCCGCCGCCACCTCGGACGGACGGCTGCTGCTGGTCTCCGCCGCCGACGGCGAGGTCCGCGAGCTCGCCGCCTCCGGCTACGGGCCCGTCGCCAGCGCCCGGTTCTCCCCCGACTCGCACTGGATCGCCTGGTCCCAGCCCGCCGCCGGGCGCTCGCTGCGCCGCATCCGGCTCACCCGCACCGACGCCTCCGCACCGATCACCGACGTCACCGACGGCCGCTTCGAGGACGAGCAGCCGGTGTTCACCCGGGACGGCCGCTACCTGGCCTTCCTGTCCTGGCGCGGCTTCGACCCCGTCCACGACGTGCACACCGGCGACCTCTCCTTCCCGCTCGGCTGCC
Organism: Kitasatospora sp. NPDC053057; assembly: GCF_044546945.1. NCBI lineage: Bacteria > Bacillati > Actinomycetota > Actinomycetes > Kitasatosporales > Streptomycetaceae > Kitasatospora > Kitasatospora sp. NPDC053057. The sequence goes on from NZ_JBITZP010000008.1 coordinate 46,615, forward strand.
GCCCCTACCTCGTCCCGCTCGCCGCCGACACGCCCTCCCCGTTCGCCGCTCCCGCCGAGGACGGCGCCCCGCGCGGGGACGGCGGCGGCGACGGCACCGTCCGGGTCGACCCCCAGGGGATCGGCGACCGGCTGCTGCAGTTCCCGGTGATCGCCTCCAAGTACTCGGCCACCGACGCGGTGCGCGGCGGCCTGGTCTGGCTGCGCTGGCCGATCTCCGGCACGCTCGGGCAGACCTTCGCCAGCCCCGACGACACCTCCGGCCGGCCCTCGCTGGAGCACTTCGACCTGGCCCGGGGCAGCCGCACCACGCTGGTGGACAAGCTGGACGGCTACGCGGTCTCCGGGGACGGCGGCTCGATCGCGGTCTACTCGGCCGGGACGCTGCGGGTGATCCCGGTCGGCATGCCCTCCGCCGGGACCAGCGTCGACCTGCGCCGGATCACCCACACCGTGCACCCGGCCGCCGAGTGGCGCCAGGCGTACCACGAGGCGGCCCGGATCGTCCGGGACCAGTTCTGGGACGAGCGGATGTCCGGCCTGGACTGGCCCGCGCTGGTCGCCCAGTACGAGCCGCTGCTGGAACGGGTCTGCTCACCCGACGACTTCGCCGACCTGCTGCGCGAACTCCTCGGCGAACTCGGCACCTCGCACGCCTACGTCACCCCCTCCCGGCGCGCCGAGGGCCCCAGCCTCGCCCAGCAGCCGCTCGGTCTGCTCGCCGCCAACGCCCACCGCGCCCCCGACGGCCGCTGGCTGGTCGACCGGATCCTGCCCGGCGAGTCCTCCGACCCGCGCGCCCGCGCCCCGCTCGCCGCCCAGGGCGTCCGGGACGGCGACGAACTGCTGGAGATCGGCGGCCGCCCGGTCGACCCGGTGCGCGGACCGCTGCCGCTGCTGGCCGGCACCGGCGGCACCACCGTCGAACTGGCCCTGCGCAGCGACCCGGACGGCCCGGTGCGGCGGATCACCGTCACCCCACTGACCGACGAACGGGCCGTCCGCTACCAGGACTGGGTCGCCAAACGCCGTTCCCTGGTACGGGAGTTTAGCGACGGCCGGTGCGGCTACCTGCACATCCCGGACCTCGGCGGCTCCGGCTGGGCGCAGTTCAACCGGGACCTGCGACGCGAACTGGACAAGCCCGCACTGGTACTGGACGTACGCGGCAACGCCGGCGGCAACGTCTCCGAACTGGTCCTGGAGAAGCTCACCCGGCACGTCCTCGCCTGGGACTTCAGCCGCGACCGCCAGCCCGTCCGCTGGCCCCGGCACGCGGTGCGCGGCCCGCTGGTGGCGCTCGCCGACGAGGCCACCAGCTCGGACGGGGACGTGATCATCGCGGCGATCAAACTGCTCGGCCTCGGCCCGGTGATCGGCAACCGCACCTGGGGCGGGGTGGTCGGGATGACCGGGCGGCACACCCTGGGCGACGGCACCCAGATCTCGGTGCCGAAGAACGCCTCCTGGTTCAGCGGCGGGCTCGGCTGGTCGGTGGAGAACCGGGGCGTCGAGCCGGACGTGCACGTGCTGCGCGCCCCGCAGGACTGGGCCCGGGGGCGCCACCCGGAGCTGGTCACCGCCGTCCAGCTGGCCCTCGAGCTGCTGGAGGACGCGCCCGCGGCGGCGCCCCCGCCGGAGTCCACGCCCCGGCCGGACCTGCGGCGCCCGCCGCTGCCGCCGCGGGCGGGGTGACGCACGGGGGAGGTCAGTCCCAGGGGTCGCCCTCGGCGGTCATGTTCTCGGCGGCGCGCCGGTCGGCCTCCTCCTGGGCGCGCTTCTCCTGCGTCTCCCGGGAGCGCTCGACGTCGTCACCGAACGCGTCGGCCGCCTCGTCGTGGGCGAGGGCGGCGCGCTGGGCGGCGTCCTCCCCCGTGCTCTCGTGCTGTGGCGGGCGGTGGAACAACCTGTCCAAGATGCCCATGACTCCTCCTCCTGCGAACGGAACGGTGCTGCGGACGGAACGACGGAATTCCGGGCTGCCCCCACTCTCACACCGGGCGCGCACGGATGCACCTTGAGCCTTTGGTCCCGGTGGAAGGCGTCGAAGGGCCGTAGTCGGGGGCGCGCGGCGGGCGGAAGGTGGCGGTTGTGAGGAACTCGACCGAGGAACTGCACGACGGGCCGCGCCGGCGGGTCGGCCCGCTGCGGCTGGTGCCGCGCGCCCCGCACCCGATCAGCCGGCGCGACGCGCTGCAGCTGCGGCGGGCGCTGAGCAAGCTGCCGGTGCCGGTGCGGGCCGAGCTGGAGACCCGCTACGGCGCGGTCCAGCTGGCCGAGTACGCGGCGGGCGTCCGCACCTTCACCCTGCTGACGCCGTACGGGCCCCGCGAGGTCCACGATCCGTGGTTCCCGCGGGGCCCGTACGGGTGAGCGCTGAGCGGGGTCAGCCGCTGATGCTGGGCGCGCCCGTCTCCAGGTGACCGGTGAAGCGCTGGGTCCAGCTGCTGTCGACGTCCACCGTGACGGTGAAGTCGTACCAGCCGTTGTTGTAGGCGACCGCGTTGAAGAAGTCGCTGGTGCTGCCGCCGGCCGGCACCTGGTAGGTCCAGGGGCCGTCCGTCCGGTAGTTGTTGGAGGTGATGGTGAAGGTGATCGGGGTGCTGCCGGAGTTGGCCATCTTGAAGTAGACCGCCGGCTTGCCGCTGCCCGGCTCGACCGCGTAGGAGGCGGTGACGGCGGCGTTCTTGCCCGGCTGGGTGAGGTCGCCGGTGAAGCGGCGCAGGAACCGGTTCGGGCCGACCACGGTCAGGTCGTACTTGCCGTTGCCGAAGCCGTTGGTGCCGCAGTTGAAGAAGTCGGTGGCCGGGCTGCCGGAGGCGACGGTGTACTGCCAGGGGCCGCCGCTGCGGTAGGCGTTGGCGTAGGCGGCGAAGTGCGCGGACCGGGCGGCGCCGTCGTTGGACATCTTCAGCCAGACGTGCATGACGCCGCCGGCGGCCGTGTCCCAGTGGTCCAGGTTGGCGTTGGGCTGGTACGGCAGGGCGCGGGCCGGCCGGGTGCCGGGCTCCTGCGCGGGCAGCGCGTTGTTGCTCGGCGAGGGGTTGGCCAGCGGGCCGCAGGTGGACAGGCCGATGGTCTGGGAGGTGTCGGGCAGCGCGGGCATGCCGTACACCGGGTTGGCGAAGTCGAACACCGAGGTGAGGTCGCCGCAGACCTGGCGGCGCCAGGCGCTGATGTTGGGGCTGGTGGCCGGCTTGCCGATGGCGGCGGTCCACACCTCCAGGAAGCGCAGCACCGAGGTGTGGTCGAAGGTCTCGGAGTTGACCCAGCCGCCGCGGCTCCACGGGGAGACGGCGATCAGCGGGACGCGGAAGCCGAGGCCGATGTTGGTGGAGTTGTAGAACTCGTCCGCGGTGCCGGAGGGCGCGGCCGGCGGCGGGACGTGGTCGAAGAAGCCGTCGTTCTCGTCGTAGTTGATCAGCAGGACGGTGGAGTTGAACACGTTGGGGTCCGCGTTCAGGGCGTCCATCACCAGGTGGACGAAGTGCGCGCCGTCCTCGGGGGTGGCGTAGGGGTGCTCGGAGGACTGCTGGTCCGCGACGATCCAGGAGACCTGCGGCAGGGTGCCGTTCAGCACATCGGCCCTGATCGCGGCGGCGATGTCGTCCGGGGTCCGGCCGGTGACGGCGGGGACGGAGCCCATGCCCTTGACCGCGAGCGGGCTGCCGGCCGCGGCGCCGGTGAACTGGCTGAAGTAGGCGAGGGCGTTGTCGCCGAAGTTGTCGTTGGCGTTCTGGTAGACCTTCCAGCTGACGCCGGCGTTCTCCAGCGCCTCGGCGTAGGTCTGCCAGCGCAGGTTGGACTCGGATCCGCCGTCGTAGGCGGGGCCGCCGGCGGTGCCGCTGGGGTCGATCCAACCCGACCAGTGGTAGGTGCGGTTGGGGCCGGTCGCGCTCAGCACCGAGCAGTGGTAGGCGTCGCAGATGGTCCAGTTGTCGGCCAGCGCGTAGTGGAACGGGATGTCGCCGCGCTGCAGGTAGCCGAGGGTGCGGACGGTGCCCTTGGCGGACACCCAGGAGTCCATCTTGCCGCCGTTCCAGGCCTTGTGCTGGTCGGACCACGCGTGCGAGAGGTCGCCGTTGCACTGCGCCTGGGTCTCCGGGGAGCCGCCGGCGCCCGTGGGGTTGAAGGCCCACGGGTACTGCCGGGCGAACAGGCCGTTCGGCTGGTTGAAGACGCTGTGGCCGCCGGAGATCTGGATGGTGGCCTTGTCCGCGAAGCCGCGCACGCCCTTGAGGGTGCCGAAGTAGTGGTCGAAGCTGCGGTTCTCCTGCATCAGGATCACCACGTGCTGCACGTCGGTGATGGTGCCGGTGGTGCTGAGCGCGGTGGTGGAGGCGGTCGCGGCGGCGGCCCCCGCGGCGCCGGTGCCGGCCACCGTGAGACCGGCCGCGGCGGCGCCGGACAGCGTGACGAACTTCCTACGACTCAACTCGGCCATCAGCCCGGTCCGTCCCTTCGCTGGCGATGTTGTGTACACAAGTCGGGGCTCATCGATCGCGGAGCAGTCTCCACCGCGGCCGGAGCGGGCCACCAGATGTGTGCAGCAGGGTTGTCGGACTGTTCGGCCGGGTGTCACCGGGCGACGCACGGCTGAACGCCCGACGGATCCGCCGGGGAGGGACGGTGCAGGCTCAGCGGTCCTTGACCTCGATACCCAGTGCATGGGCGAACTGCGGTGCCAGCTCCAGCAGTTGGGTCGAGCTGATGACGGCTCCGCGCAGGCCCTGGTGGCCGTCCGCGAGGCCGAGCCGGACGGCTCCGCGCAGGTCGGTCTTGCTCAGCACGGCCCCGCGCAGCCGGACCTCCTCCAGCGTCGAGCCGGGGAAGGACACCCCGGTCAGCTTCGCCTCGCCGAAGTCCACGTCGCGCAGCAGGCAGTCCTCGAACACGACGTCCCGCAGCACGGCCGCCCGCAGGTTGACGGCCTCCAGCTTGCAGCCGCGGAACACCACCCGGCGCAGCGCGGCGCCGTACCCGGCGACCCCGGCCAGCACGCCGCCGACGAAGGCGCTGTCCTGCCACTCGGTGTCGCTCAGGTCGCAGGCCACCCAGCGGCCGGCCCGCACCCAGACCTCGTTGAACCGGGCCTGGCGCAGCTTGACCCCGCTGAGCGCGACCCCGGTGAAGGCGCACTCCAGGAAGACGGCGCCGGCGCCCGACTCATCGGTGTGCCCGCCGCCGTCGAAGTGCGTGGTGTCGTACCGCGCGTCGCTGCGCAGCGGGCCGGTGTGGGGGCGCAGCAGTTCGGCGTACGGGAGGTCGGCGAGCTGCTCGGGGGCGGGACGGGGCATGGCGACGGCACCTCACGGGTCGGGGCGAACGGGTCGGGGGCGAACGGGTCTCGCCCGCATGCTCGCACGCGCCACCGACAGGGCCCCACCCGGCGATAGCCCGGTGCAATGCCCCGGGACCCTCCGGATTTGAGCCGTCTTTTACTCGTCTTGACTCAGCCATGCCCCTGGCATTCCGTTCCGGGGGCGACTAGGCTCCCGGTCGGGGAAGTACCCATGCGGCGACCCGCCCGTTTCCGGCCGGGCGGGTCGCCGCACCCGATTCGCCCTACGGGCAGGTCAGTTGGCCGCCGTCACGCCGTTCGCCCAGAGCGCGTCGACCTGTGCGCTCTCGTTGGCGTCGGGGTGCGCGTTGGTGCAGGACGGGCCGGGGCCGTGGCCCGACATCAGTTCGCTGCACGGGCCGGAGTAGTCGTCGGGCAGGCCGAGCACGTGCCCGGTCTCGTGGGCGACGATCCGGAGCGAGTAGTACTCCTGGGCCTGCTGGTGGTCGATGAAGATGTAGCCGTGTCCGTGCCCGTCGGTGCTGGCGTACGAACCGCTGCCGTCGCCCTCGGTGTACGAGAAGTCGCCGGTGCCGCTGGCCTCCTGGAGCTGGACGTTGTGCACCGAGCTGTTCCAGATCTGCGCGGCGTTGGCGATGTCGCCGGCGAAGGAGGGCGCGTTGGTGGTGTCGTAGGTGACGGTGACGGTCTGCAGCCACGGGTCGGCGGCCCGCCTGGCCTTGGCCGAGGCCATCACGGCCTGGAAGAAGGCCTGGTTGTTCGCGGCCTCCTCGGCCGAACCGGCGTACGCCGCGCCGGCGTTGGTCCGGACGGTGTGGGTCTGCGCCGCCGGGGCGGCGGGTGCGGCGACGGCGGTGGCGGGCAGGGTCACGAGGGTGGCGGCGAGGCCGAGGCCCAGGGTCGCGGACAGCACGGATCGCTTCATGTGGGGGCTCCGAAGTCGCGGTGCGCCGGCCGGCCGGGGCCGGTGGGGGCCGGACCCGGCGGCAGTGGCGCGCGGTGGGGGGCCGTCCCGGCTGGACCGGGGCGGTGTGGTGCCCCTGAGCTTCGACCCGCCCGGGCCCGTCGCGGATGATGTCAACCGGCGATAGCCCAGCCGCATATCGGCGGCGATCCGTCGGCCGCGGGTCCACCCGGACGCCCGCGCGGACGCCCGGGCCTCCGTCGGCGTGCCCGTGATCTCCTGTCATGTCCTTGGCGAGGTGGTGCGGTGACGACTATGATCCCGTCGTGGAGCTCGACGTGAGACACCTCCGGGTGCTGTGCGCGATCGCCGACACCGGCAGCCTCCGCAAGGCCGCGCTCCAACTCGGCATGACCCAGCCCTCCCTCACCACCCAGCTGCACCGCATCGAACGGACCATCGGCGGAACCCTGTTCACCCGCGAGCAGACCGGCAGCCGGCCCACCGCGCTCGGCCACTCCGTGCTGTCCCGGGCCCGGCCGGTGATCAGCGAGATGGCCGCCCTGGTCGCCGCCGCCCGCCAGGAGGCCCTCGACACCACCGGGCCCGGCCGCCAGCGGCGGCTGCGGATCGGCAGCGTCGGCAGCCGGGCGGTCGCCGCCTGGCTGCGCCGGGTGCACGAGCGGCTGCCGGACACCGACACCACCATCCACGTCGACATCTCCGCCAGCGCACTGCTGCGGATGATCGCCGCCGACCAGCTGGACGTGGCCTTCGTGTACGAGAGCGAGGGCTTCCCACTGCGGGTGCCGCCGGACGCCGAGCACCGGGTGCTGATGGCCCGCGAGCCGCAGTTCGTCGCGCTCGCCGCCGGGCACCCGGCCGCCGCCCGGCCGGTCGTCCACCTGGCCGACCTCGCCGAGGACACCTGGATGGTCGACCCGACCGCCGACCACGAGTACGCCGCAATGCGCCGGGTGTTCAGCGAGGCCGGGCTCAACCCCCGGGTGGTGCAGGTGCGGGACAACGCCACCGCCGCCGAGCTGGTCGCCTCCGGCGAGGCCGTCCGCCCCTGCCAGCCGACCTCGCTGCCCGGGCCCGGCACGGTGGTCCGCCCGGTGCACGGGGACCCGCTGGCCGTCCGGCTGCTGTTCACCTGGCGCCCCCGGGTGCTCAGCCAGCCCGCCCTGGACGCGCTGTACGGCGAACTGCGCGCCGCCTACCTGGATCTGGCCAAGGTCAACCCGGCCTACCTGGCCTGGTTGGCGCGGCACGAACCCGTGCTGCTGGAGCGGGTTCAGGCCTTCTGAGCCCCGCCGCCGCGGCTCTCCCGGTCCGCCCGGTCCGCCCGACCCTCCCGGCTCGCCCGGCTCGCCCGGCCGTGGATCAGCACCCCCACCGCGACCATCAGCGCGCAGACCAGGCCCGCCGCCAGCACCCCGGAGCCGCCCAGCGCGGTGCAGGCCAGCACCAGCACCGCCCCGGTCGGCGCCACGGACTGGGCGACCAGGCCGCGCTTGGTGTGCCGGGAGTGCAGGTACCAGACGGTGACCAGGTAGACCGCGGTCGGCACGGTGACCGTCGCGGTGGCGGCCGCCTCGGAGATCTCCGCCTTGTGCGCGGCCGACTCCACCGCCACCTCCAGCCCGGTGCCGATCGCCGCCGCCGAGCCGAACACCAGGTAGTGCCCGTAGCCCCAGGCGAAGGCCTGCCGGTTGGAGCGCAGGTGCTCATGGACGGGCCGGGCGAAGTAGATCCACCAGGCCGCGAAGCAGATCAGCAGCCCGCCGACCGCCACCGGCACCAGCCGGCCCAGCCCCTCGTGCTCGTCCACCGCCGACTGCACCGCCACCGTCGCGGCGGCCACCGTCTCGCCGAGCACGATCAGGGTGAACAGCCCGTACCGCTCGGCGATGTGGTGCGGGTGCCAGGCGGTCTGCATCCGCAGTTCGGCGACCACCGGTACGGCCAGCTCGCACAGCACGCCGATCGGGATGACCACCGGCCGGGCGGCGTCCGGCAGCAGCAGCACCACCGCCCAGCCGACCTGGCAGATCGTGATCCCCACCGCGTAGCGCAGCGCTACCCGGCGCGCCTGGCCCTGCTCGACGGCCGCCGCGCGCAGCCACTGGGTGACCATCGCCAGGCGCATCACCACGTACCCGGTGATCGCCAGCGCCAGGTCCTGGGTGGCGAACAGCCGCGGCACCCCGGCGGCGAGGATCAGCACGCCGGCGATCTGCACCAGCGTGGTGATCCGGTACGGCACGTCGTCGCAGTCGTACGCGGAGGCGAACCAGGTGAAGTTCATCCAGGCCCACCAGATGGCGAAGAAGGCGAGCGCGTAGCCGCGCAGGCCCTCGCCGTAGTGCCCGGCCGCGAGGGAGTGGGCGAGTTCGCGGCCGGCCTGGCCGACCGCGACCACGAAGCAGAGGTCGAAGAAGAGTTCCAGCGGGGTGGCGACCCGGTGCGGCTCGTCGCGGTCGCGGGGGACCATCCGGCGCACCGGGGGCGGGTCGACGTGCTGCGCTCGGGATGCCGCCGCGGCGGCGGGATCGCTGGTCATCGGTGCTGCTCCGGGGGGTCGGGGACGGCCGGCAGGAGAGGACTGGGCCGGTGAGGGGCTCGCCGTCCCGCATCCTGGCAGCGGTCCGGTCCCGGCGCACGCACCGGCGCGACGCGTACGCCGCTGCGCCCACCGGTGCGCGCACCAGTGCGACAACTCCGTTCGAACCCGGGCGCGATGCCCCCGTATACCCCTTTTCTCCTTACCGTCAGCGAGAGTTGACGCCCCGGTGCGCGAAGTGGGTGACAGCGCGGCGGGTTTCCGGGCGCGCCCCGCGCGCTGCACCGCGACCGGCCGCGACGCCCCGCTAGATTCTTCCCCGGTTGGAAGCGAGCGCGGGCCCCTGCGGGGCCCCACGACACGGGCGGCCTGCGGGCAACGCGGAAGGTCAAGGCCGGTGGCAGGACAGCGGGGGCGGCGTAGTCGGCCCACCCGTGTCCGCACCACCGGCCTCGTGATCACCGCGCTGCTCGCCAGCGCCTGCCGTGCGGTCGCCCTCGCCGCCTCGGCGGCCCGGGCTACTTCTCCCAGCCGATCTTGCTGTAGTCCTCGCTGCCCAGGCCGAAGGCTCCGTAGTTGGCGAGCCCCTTGCGGACCGCCGCCACGACCGGCCGCTGGTAGAGCTCGACGGTGTGGCCGAGCTCCCAGATCTTCGCGTCCGCCTGGTTGTAGAGCTTCGCGGCCTCCACCGGGTCGACCGTTCCGGCCGCCTTCTTCAGCAGGTCGTCGATCTCCTGGCTGCCCAGGCGGGACGGGTTCTGGAAGGAGTTGTCGCCCACCGGCAGGCGGAAGTTGGCGAGGCTCTTGGAACTCGGGAACGAGTCGGTGTTGCGCCAGCTCGCCAGGTCGAACTTGCCGGGGGTGACGTACTTGGCGAAGAAGTCGTTGGCGGCCACCTTGTCCAGGTCGACCTTGACCCCGACCGCCTGCCACATCGCCGCCGCGGCGGTGGCGAGGTCGAGCTGGGCCTGCGTGGTGCCGTCGTTGAGCACCCAGTGCAGCTCCAGCGACTGCCCGTCCCTGGTCCGCGGCTGACCGCTGCCGGACTCCTTCCAGCCGGCGTCGTCCAGCAGCTTCTTGGCGGCAGCGGGGTCGTACTTGGCCCAGTCACCGGAGTTGTCCTGGTAGCCGGCCTGGTTGGGCATGATGATGTGGTTGCCGAGCGGCTTGAACTCCACCGGCACCCCGTTGTTGGCGATCTTGATCAGCGCCGAGCGGTCGAGCGCCCTGCCGAGCGCCTGGCGGACCTTCTGGTCCGCCAGCGCGCCGTTCCCGCCGAACGAGATGTGCACCTCGTCCCACGGGCTGGCGGCCCGGATCACGGTGTCCTTGGCGTTCTTGAGCTGGCCGTACGCGGCGGCGGTGCCCGCCGAGGCGAGGTCGATCTCGTTGTTGAGGTACGCCTGGACACTCGCCGACTTGTCCATCACCCGGAAGGTGATCTTGTCCAGCTTGGCCCTGGTCCCCCACCAGGCCGGGTCCGGGACCAGGCTCAGGGTCTGCGCGGTCTTGTCCGCCGTCCCGATCCTGAACGGGCCCGCGGTGATCGGGATCTTCTCCACCCAGCCCTTGTTGAAGTCGTCCGGGGTGGCGATGCCCGCCGCCGGGATCAGCGGCCGGAACAGGTTCTGCCAGTCCGCGTACGGCTGGGCGAAGGTGACCTTCACCTCGCTCGGGTCGGCGCCCTGCTCGACCCCGGAGATCAGCTCGTAGCCGGACGGGTCGTTGATGTTGTACGCCGGGTCCTTGCCGTTGCTGGTCTGCCAGTCTGCCTTGAAGTCCAGGTAGCTGAGCGGCTTGCCGTCCGACCACTTGGCCTTGGGGTTCAGCTTGTACGTGACCACCTGCGGCGAGGTCGAGGTGACCTTGGCGTCCACCAGGTAGTCCGGGTTCGGCTGGAAGGTGCCGGAGGCGTCGGTGCCGAACAGCGTCGGCTCCAGGGCACGGATGATGTCCACCGTGTCGGTGTAGGTCCCGCCGTCCACCTGGAGCGGGTTCCACTGGGTGATCCACTGGTCCAGCTGGAAGCGCACCTCGCCGCCGTCCTTGATCTGGTCCAGCGGCTTGGCGTTGATGTCCTGGGAGTCCTGTCTCGGCGGCTCGCTCTTGGCCACGTCTCCGCCCGAGCCGCCCCCGCCGGAGGTGCACGCGGTGACCGCCAGCGCGACGGCGACGGCGAGCGCGGCCGCCCGGCCGAGGCGGCGGGCCGTGGTGGAAGCGTCCATGAAGGTCCCCCTGGTGAGGTCTGCGAAGCGGGAGTTGGGGCGCAGCAGGCATGACTTGGCTTGAGCGTGGGCACTCAATCCGGCACCGAGCCAGAGGAACGTAACAGCGGATCAGATCCGCCACCAGGGGGAGGAGCGCACACCTGATCCAAAAGTCACGCGCGGCAATCCCGCCGCAACACCACGGTGCTTCACTCTGACCTGCGCATTCCCAACCGCCCTGCGCTCCCTGCCACCTGATGCCCGGACCGGGCCCGACCGAAGGCCACCAGCCGATGCCCACCAGACGCGTCGACCCCGCCCCGAACCCGGGCGGACGCTGATGCTCCGCTATCTCGCGAAGCGCCTGAGCTACTACGCGGCACTGCTGATCGCCGCCGTGTTCCTGGCGTACGCGATCTCCGCGAGCGCGCTGCAGCCGCGCACCTACTTCGATGCCAAGGCCCCCCGACCGTCCGCCGAATCGGTCGAGCGCCAGCTCACCGCGCTCAACCTGAACGACCACACCCCGGTCGTCGAGCGCTTCGGCCACTGGGCCGGCGGACTGCTCCACGGCGACCTCGGCCGGACCATCCACGACACCCCGGTCAGCGACGACTTCGGCCGCCGGGTCTGGGTCTCGCTGCGGCTGCTGCTGATCGGCAGCCTGCTCGGCACGGTCCTCGGCGTCGCCGCCGGGGCGTGGAGCGCCGTGCGCCAGTACCGGATCTCCGACCGGGTGCTCACCGTGGTGTCCTTCGTGCTGCTCTCCACCCCGGTCTTCCTGGTCGCGCTGTTCCTCAAGAACGGTGCCATCGCCGCCAAGGACGCGGCCGGCCACGAGGTCGTCCCGTTCACCGGCTACGAGACCCCCGGGCTGACCGGCGGCCTCGGCACCCACCTCTCCGACTGGGCGCTGCACCTGCTGCTGCCCACCGTCTCGCTCGCCCTCGGCGGCCTCGCCACCTACAGCCGCTACCAGCGCGGCACCATGCTCGACGTGCTCGGCTCCGACTACCTGCGCACCGCCGAGGCCAAGGGCCTCACCCGCCGCCGGGCCCTGCTCAAGCACGGGCTGCGCACCGCCGTGATCCCGATGTCGACCATGTTCGCGTACAGCTTCCTGGCCATCTTCACCGGCGCGATCTTCACCGAGACGATCTTCGGCTGGCACGGCATGGGCGAGTGGCTGATCCAGTCGATCAACGAACAGGACGTCAACTCGGTGGTGGCGATCAACCTGTTCACCGCCGTCGTCGTGCTCGCCTCCGGCTTCCTGGCCGACACCCTGCACGCCGCCCTCGACCCGCGCGTGCGGTCCTGACCGGAGTGAGCTGAGATGACCACCGTCGCCGCCGAGCCCGGCTCCCCCGCCGGCTCCTCCCCCTCCGGCTCCGCCGGCGCCGCCGGACGGCCGCGGGCCACCGGGCGGGGCCGGCTCGTCCTGGCCCGGCTGCTCGCCGCCCGCGGCGCCGTCGCCGGAGCCGTCCTGATCCTGCTGCTGTTCGTGCTCGCCTTCGGCGGCCCGTACCTGACGCCCTGGGACTACGCCACCCCCGACTTCACCGCGCTGCACCAACCCCCCTCCGCCGAGCACTGGTTCGGCACCAACGGGGTCGGCCAGGACGTATTCGCCCAGACCGTCCGCGGGCTGCAGAAGTCGCTGATCATCGGCCTGCTGGTGGCCCTGTTCTCCACCGTGCTGGCCTCCCTAGTCGGCGCCTGCGCCGGCTACTTCGGGGGCTGGACCGACCGGGCGCTGATGTTCCTGGTCGACCTGATGCTGGTCTTCCCCAGCTTCCTGATCGTCACCGTGCTCTCGCCCCGGCTGCGCGGCAGCGGCTGGATCGCCTTCGTGCTGCTGCTCGCCCTGTTCAACTGGATGATCACCGCCCGGGTGGTCCGCTCGATGACCGTCTCCCTGCGCGAGCGCGAATTCGTCCGCGCCGCACGGTTCATGGGCGTCCGGCCGCTGCGGATCATCAGCCGGCACATCCTGCCGAACGTCGCCTCCTTCCTCATCGTCGACGCCACCATCGCGGTCGGCGGCGCGGTGATGAGCGAGACCGCGCTCTCCTACTTCGGCTTCGGCGTCCGGCCGCCGGACGTCTCGCTCGGCACCCTGCTCGCCGCCGGGACCACCGAAGCCCCGGTGTTCCCCTGGATGTTCTACTTCGCGGCCGGGCTGCTGGTGCTGTTCGTGCTCGCCGTCAACCTGGTCGGGGACGGGCTGCGCGACGCCCTCGACCCCACCGCCGGGGGCGCTTCCCGCCGTTCCCGCCGGTCCCCCCGTTCATGGAGGAAGCAGAAGTGACCACCGCCGTCGAGACCCCGCTGCTCTCCGTCCGGGACCTGCGGGTGGACTTCGCCGGCCCGCACGGCCCGGTGCCCGCCGTCCGCGGGGTGGACCTCACCCTGCGGCGTGGCGAGACCCTCGGCATCGTCGGCGAGTCCGGCTCCGGGAAGTCCGTCACCGCGCTGTCCGTGCTCGGGCTGCTGCCGGGCACCGCCCGGATCGGCGGCTCGGTGCGGCTCGACGGCCGGGAACTGGTCGGCCTGCCCGGAAAGGAGCTCGCCGCGATCCGCGGCCGCCGGGTCGCCATGGTCTTCCAGGACCCGCTGTCCGCCTTCACCCCGGTCTACCGGATCGGCGACCAGATCGCCGAGGCCGTCCGGGTCCACCAGCCGGTCGACAAGGCCACCGCCCGCCGACGGGCCGCCGAACTGCTCGACCTGGTCGGCATTCCGGCCCCCGACCGGGCCCTGGACAGCTTCCCGCACGAGTTCTCCGGCGGCATGCGCCAGCGCGCGATGATCGCCATGGCCATCGCCAACGAGCCCGACATCCTGCTCGCCGACGAGCCCACCACCGCCCTGGACGTCACCATCCAGGCCCAGGTGCTCGACGTGCTGCGCACCGCCCGGGAGGAGACCGGCGCGGCACTCGTCCTGGTCAGCCACGACCTCGGGGTGATCGCCGGGGCGGCCGACCGGGTCGCCGTGATGTACGCGGGCCGGGTGGTCGAGACCACCGGGGTGGACGAGCTGTTCGCGGCCCCGCGCCACCCGTACACGCTCGGCCTGATCGGCGCGCTGCCCCGGCTGGACGGGCGGGGCGGCCCGCTCGTACCGATCCCCGGCACCCCGGCGCCGATGGCCGAACTGCCGCCCGGCTGCCCGTTCGCCGCACGCTGCCCGCTGGCGGAGGAGCGCTGCTCGGCGGCGGAGCCCCCGTTGAGCGGGGAGGACGGGCATCAGGCCGCGTGCGTGCGGTCGGCGGAGCTGGCCGAACGGCGGCCCGCGCCGAGCGAGGTGTACCCCGTGCCGGAGCTGCCCGCCGGGCCCTCCGCCGGGGACCGCGCCGGGCGGGCGCCGGTGCTGTCGGTGAGCGGGCTCGGAAAAACGTTTCCGCTGCTCAAGGGCACGGTGTTCAAGCGCAAGGTCGGCGAGGTCTACGCGGTGGACGGCGTCGACCTGGACCTGCGGGAGGGCGAGACCCTCGGCCTGGTCGGGGAGTCCGGCTCGGGCAAGTCCACCACGCTGTTCGAACTGCTGAAGCTGGGCGCCCCCGAGACCGGCCGGATCGAACTGCTCGGCCACGACACCGCCAGGCTCACCCGGGCCGAGGCCCAGCGGCTCCGGGCCGAGCTGCAGATCGTGTTCCAGGACCCGATGGCCAGCCTCGACCCCCGGATGCCGGTCGGCGACATCGTCGCCGAGCCGCTCCGCGCCCAGCGCACCCCGCGCGAGGAGATCGCCCGCCGGGTGCCCGAACTGCTGCGCCAGGTCGGCCTCGACCCGGAGCACGCCGCCCGCTACCCCCACCAGTTCTCCGGCGGGCAGCGCCAGCGCGTCTCCATCGCCCGGGCGCTCGCCGTCCGGCCGAAACTGCTGGTCCTGGACGAGCCGGTCTCCGCCCTGGACGTCTCGATCCAGGCCGGCGTGCTCAACCTGCTGCAACAGCTCAAGGCCGAACTCGGGCTGTCCTACCTGTTCGTGTCCCACGACCTCTCGGTGATCCGGCACCTCGCCGACCGGGTCAGCGTGATGTACCTCGGACGGACGGTCGAGCAGGGCGAGGTCTCCGCCGTCTTCGACCGCCCCCGCCACCCCTACACCCGGGCCCTGCTGTCCGCCGTCCCGCTGCCCGACCCGGCCGCCGAGCGGGCCCGCGACCGCATCCTGCTGGCCGGGGACCCTCCCTCCCCCACCGAGCGCCGCACCGGCTGCCCCTTCCGCACCCGCTGCCCGCTCTACGCCGGGCTCCGGGACGCGACGGCCCGGGAGCGGTGCGAGCGGGAGCGGCCGACGCTCGACGGCGACCGCTCGGGGGTGTCCGCCGGGTCGGAGGCGGACCACGGGGCGGCCTGCCACCACCCGCAGTGACCACGGTGGGTGTTCGACCGAATACGATTCGGCGGATCGGGCCGGTGGCGTGTACTGTCTTCCACGTCAGCAAGCGCCGCTAGCTCAGTTGGTTAGAGCAGCTGACTCTTAATCAGCGGGTCCGGGGTTCGAGTCCCTGGCGGCGCACATGGCAAGGTCTCAGGCCGTCCACTCCGGTGGGCGGCCTGAGGCGTTTCCGGGGCGGGTACGTCTCAGGCCGCGACTCCGAACGAGAGCCCCTCGCGGTGCGACGACTCAGCCCGTGTCGAGGACGGCGGAGGCCACCGCGTCGGGGCGGTCGAACATCACCAGGTGCCCGGCCGGGGCCGTGGTCCGGTAGTCGGCCCCGAGCAGCATCGCGAGCTCCCGCTGCCGGGCCAGCCAGGACTCGGTGCGGCCGGTCCGGCAGCCGTCGTCGGCGGCCAGCACGGTGACCGGCAGGTCCTCGGGCAGCGGCCGGGTGCGCCGCAGGACCTCCAGCTCGGCGGCCATGTCCAGGTAGCGCCAGTTCTCCCGGAGCATCGCGCGCAGGGCCCGGCCGGTGCGGTAACAGTGCCGGACCAGCGGCGCCGGGGCGAGGTCCTCGCGGCGGACGGTGGACAGCCGGGCGGTCACCCGGCGGGCGGTCGGGCCGAGCAGGTACGGCACGGCGAGCGCGGTCGCGGCGCCCGCCAGGGCCCGGGCCGCCAGGTCCCGTGCGGCGGGTGCCGGGTACGGGCGGGGCTCCGGTTCGACGCTGCCGTCCACCAGGACCAGCCCGGCGGCCCGCTCGGGGTGCAGCCGGGCGAAGGCCTCCACGTGGAAGCCCGCGAGCGAGTGGCCGACCAGGGTGCAGGGCCCGCCCAGCCCCAGGCCGTCCAGCACCGCGCGGATCCGCTCGGCCTCCCCGGCCGCCGTCGGGGCGGGACGCCCGGTGGCGGGCTCGGCGGCGCTCAGCCCGTAACCGGGCCGGTCGAAGCGGACGACGGTGCGGAAGGGGGTGAGGAAGGGGACGACGAGGTCCCAGTCGAACCAGCTGCTGCCGAGACCGCCGGTGAGCAGGCAGACCGGGCCGCTGCCCTCGGTGCGGACGTGCAGCGGGACGCCGTCGATGCGCAGGAAGCACGCTCGGATTGCGGGGCCGGCGGGGCCGGTCGGTCCGGCCTGCCCGGCGGTGACTGCGGCAGCGAGCACGCAGAGCCCGGCGACCGTCGTCCGCGCGCGGTGGTGCCGGGGGTGGGGGCGTCGGGATCGAGGGTGTCCGGGCTGGGGACTGGGCACATTTCCAGCCTAACCGGCGGCCAAATCCCTCCCCAACCGGGAGGAAACGGGCGCCCGGAGCCCGGGTGGAGCGGGCGCGGTTCGAGGCACTCTCCCGAACCGTGTATTGTTTTCCAGGTCAGCAAGCGCCGCTAGCTCAGTTGGTTAGAGCAGCTGACTCTTAATCAGCGGGTCCGGGGTTCGAGTCCCTGGCGGCGCACAGACAGTTGGGGAGTCTCTCGCAGCAGCGAGGGGCTCCCCGATTTTTTGGCCCTCGATGTCCGTTTTATGTGTGATGTCGGTCTCGATTGCCGTTCCGGTGGAGCCATTGGGCCCGCCCGGCTCGTCCAGGGCAGTAAACCGGAATCGGGACAAAGATCCCTAACCGCCGTTGTCCCCGTCTGTGCAGGCTGGCCCGGTCCGCCCGCAGGAAAGGCCGCGCCTTGTTCCGAAACGCCCAGAGCGGCCGGCCGCCGATCGACCTCCGGCCGGTCAAGCGGCTCAAGCGCTCCACCACCACGGTGCCCGGTGGCAAGAAGCCGCGCCGCCCCAAGCGCACCGGCTGGCGCCGGCTGATACCCACCTGGCGGATGACCCTGCTGGGCTTCGCCGCGGCCCTGCTGCTCGGCGTCGGCCTGTTCGCGCTGGGGGTCGCGCTGGTGAAGGTCCCCGACGCGCACGCCGCCGCGACGGCCCAGAGCAACACCTGGCTCTACGCCGACAGCTCGGTGATCACCCGCACCGGCCAGACCAACCGGCAGAACGTCGGCCTGGACAAGGTCTCCCCCGCCGCCCAGCACGCCGCGCTGGCCGCCGAGGACCGCAACTTCTACAACGAGGGCGCCGTCAACGTGCAGGGCCTGGTCCGGGCCGCCCTCAACACCGCCAAGGGCGAGGGCACCCAGGGCGGCTCCACCATCACCCAGCAGTACGTGAAGAACACGTATCTGGACCAGAAGCAGTCGATCACCCGCAAGGTGAAGGAACTCTTCATCTCGATCAAGGTGGACGCCACCGAGAGCAAGGACGACGTCCTCTCCGGCTACCTCAACACCTCCTACTACGGTCGCGGCGCGTACGGCATCCAGGCCGCCGCCCAGGCGTACTTCGGCATCGACGCCTCCGCGCTCAGTCCGGCCCAGGGCGCCTACCTGGCCACCCTGCTGAACGCCCCGAGCGCCTACGACGTGGCCACCGCGACCCCGGCGGGCAAGCAGAACGCCGTCAACCGCTGGAACTACGTCATGGACGGCATGGTCAAGGAGGGCTGGCTCTCCGCCGACGAGCGGGCCAAGACCACCTTCCCGGACGTCAAGGACCCGCAGCCCAACCCGGGCCTGTCCGGCCAGTCCGGCTACCTGGTGGACGCGGCCACCCAGTACCTCACCTCGAACAACGTCATCAGCGAGACCGAGCTGGCCAAGGGCGGCTACACGATCAAGCTGAGCATCGACCCGAACCGCCAGCAGGCCCTGCAGGACTCCGTCCAGGCGCAGCTGCACGACACCCTGAACCCGGACAAGCGGAAGAAGGACGCGGCCGCCCAGGCCGGCGCCGTCTCGGTGGACCCGAAGACCGGCGCGGTCGTCGCCCTGTACGGCGGCGTCGACTACGTGAAGCACTACGTCGACAACGCCACCCGGCGCGACTACCAGGCCGGTTCGACCTTCAAGGCGATCGCGCTGGCCGCCGCCTTCGAGAACAACGCCAAGACCCAGGACGGCCGGACCGTCACCCCGCGCACGGTCTACGACGGCACCAGCGGCCGCAAGGTCCGCGGCGGCAAGGGCACCCCGTACGCGCCGCCGAACGAGGGCGACAAGAGCTACGGCCAGATCAGCCTCCAGCAGGCCACCGACTGGTCGGTCAACTCGGCCTTCGCCCAGCTCGCCCAGGACACCGGGCTGCAGAAGGTCAAGGACACCGGCATCGCGCTGGGCCTGCCCGGCAACACCCCGGGCCTGGACCCGGTGCCGTCCATTCCGCTGGGCGCGGCCACCCCGAGCGTGCTCGACATGGCCGGGGTGTACTCCACGCTGGACAACGGCGGCAAGCAGATCACCCCGTGGCTGGTGCAGTCGGTGGACCGCGGCGGCGAGTCCATGGCGCTGCCCGCGCACAAGACCACTCAGGCGATCAGCGCGGACACCGCCAACCAGGTCACCTCGATGCTCCAGGGCGTGGTGAGCGACCCGGGCGGCACCGGCTGGCGGGCGAAGGCGCTGGGCCGCCCGGTGGCGGGCAAGACCGGTACCACCGACGACCAGAAGTCCGTCTGGTTCGTCGGCTACACCCCCGAGCTGGTCACCTCGGTCGCGCTGTTCGGCCAGGACCCGGGCAGCGGCGCCCAGGTCAGTCTGAACGGCGTCGGCGGGATCGACGGCGCGGCGGGCGGCCAGTACCCGGCGCAGATCTGGACCGGCTACATGAAGGCCGCGCTCAAGGGCCAGCCGGTGAGCGACTTCCCGACCCCGGCGGGCGGCGACGACTCCTCGGGCGCCACCGACCTGCCGACCGTCCCGAGCACGCCGAGCAGCACCCCGTCGACCGGCAGCGCCACGCCGAGCACCGGCGCCGGCAACCAGCAGGGCGACAACTCCGGCGCGAACTCCTCGGGCGGCTCGGGCTCGGGCTCCGGTTCCGGCTCCGGTTCCGATTCCGGTTCCGGCGGGAACGGCACCGGGCCGACCACGGGCCCGACCGGTCAGCCGACCACCCAGCCCACCTCGCGGCCCACCGGCCGGCCGACCTCCCGGCCGACGCCGACCACCCAGCCGACCACCGGCCCGACCGGTCAGCCGACCACCCAGCCCACCGGCGGGACGGACGCGCTCACGGGGGCCGGGGCGGGGGCCGGGGGCTGATCGTCCCTCCGGACGAAGTCGCCGACGCGGGCCGGATCACCGACATGGGTCGGTGGTCCGGCCCGCGCGGGTTACCGCGCCATTGCGGACAGTTGAGACCAGGACCAAATGACGAAATGGCGCCTTACCGAAGCGTCGGTACGACTGTCACAATGCGCCAGTGCACAGATCAACGGCCTCGCCCACCCTCCCTTCGGGCAGAACCCTCGGCCTCGGCCTCGCGCTGGTCTCCGCCTTCGCGTTCGGCGGCTCCGGCACCGCGGCCAAGCCGCTGATCGAGGCCGGACTCTCCCCCCTGCACGTGGTCTGGCTCCGGGTCACCGGGGCGGCCGTGGCCCTGCTGCCGATCGCCTACCGGCACCGGGACGCCGTCCTGCGCCGCCCCGGCCTGCTGCTCGGCTTCGGCCTGCTCGCCGTGGCCGGCGTCCAGGCCTGCTACTTCGCCGCGATCTCCCGCATCCCGGTCGGCGTCGCCCTGCTCATCGAGTACCTCGGGCCGCCGCTGCTGATCGGCTACGTCAGGTTCGTGCAGCGCAAGCCGATCACCCGGGGCGCGGCCATCGGCGCCGGCGTCGCGGTGGCCGGACTGGCCAGCGTGGTGGAGGTCTGGAACGGCCTCGGCTTCGACGCGGTGGGCGTGCTGTTCGCCCTCGGCGCGGCCTGCTGCCAGGTCGGTTACTTCCTGCTCGCCGACGCCGGCCGCCGGGGTGACCGCCCGGTCGACCCGCTGGCCGTCAGCGCGTTCGGGCTGCTGATCGGCGCCGTCCTGCTCACCGTCCTCACCCGGCCCTGGCAGGCCGACTGGAGCCTGCTCGGCGGGTCGGTGGTGATGAACGGGCACAGCCTGCCCGCCCTGATCCCGGCCGCCTGGATGGTGCTGATCGCGACCGTGCTCGCCTACCTGACCGGCGTGGTCTCCGTCGGCTACCTCTCGCCGCCGGTCGCCGGGGTGGTCGCCAACCTGGAGGCCGTGGTCGCCACCGTGCTGGCCTGGGTCCTGCTCGGCGAGCACCTGGGGCTGCCGCAGGTCGCGGGCGGCCTGCTGGTGCTGGCGGGCGCGTTCGCGGCGCAGACGAGCAAGCCGTCGACGGTGGAGGCGGGGGCCGGGACGGCCGCGGGTGCCGCTGGTGGCTCCGCGTCCGCTCCTTCCGGGGCCACCGCTTCGAACGCCGTCGCCTCTGGTGCCGTCGCCTCGGGTGCCGCTGCTTCCGGTGCCACTGCTTCCGGTGCCACCGTGGCGGCCCGGGAGCGGGTCGCCGCCGTCGACCGCGGGGTCAGCGGCCGGTCCAGCCGAACCAGTCGAGGTGACTGACCGGCCACACCACGGCCGACACCGGGCCGACCACATTGCCCACCGGCACGGCGCCACCACCCGGGCCCTGCCGGTGCCAGCGGGAGTCCGCCGAGTCGCTGCGGTGGTCGCCCTCGACCCAGATGTAGCCCGAGGGCACGTTCACCGGGCCGAAGTCCATGCCCGCGCAGGAGTCGTCGCCGGGGTGCAGGTACGGCTCGTCGACCTTCCTGCCGTCGACGGTCAGCGTGGTGCCCGCGCACTGGACGGTCTGGCCGCCGGTCGCGATGACCCGCTTGACCAGGTAGTTGTCGTCCTTCGGCGGCACCAGCCCGACGAAGCTCAGCACCGAGCTCACGGCATTGGTGAGCGGGTTCGAGTCGACCGGCTGCGGCGGCAGCCAGTTCCCCGGGTCCTTGAACACCACCGGCTGCCCCTGCTCGGGCGTCCAGCCGGTCAGCGGCGCGAGCTTGTTCACGCCGACCCGGTCGCCGACCCGCAGGGTGTTCTCCATCGACCCGGACGGGATGGTGAAGACCTGGAACAGGCAGGTCTTGATCAGCAGCGCGACCACCAGCCCGACCGCCGCCATCGCCGGCAGTTCGATCCACCACGGCCGGGGACGGCGCCCCGCCCGGCGGGCCTTGCGGCCGCGCGATCCGCCGGCCCGACCGCGGGCCTCGGCCCGGCCCGCGGGTGCGTCCCCCTGGGCGTGCCGGTCGTACGGGCCCTGCGCGTCGTACGGGCCCTGCTGGTCGTACTGGCCGTACCGGGCGTCCCGGGCGGTCGGTACGCCGGGTTCGGCGGGTTCGCTGGGAGCTCCGCCGGGCGTTCCGGGCAGGTTCACCGCCATCGTCGCTGCTCCACCTCTCCGGCTGGGGAAAGTTGCACGCTACGCCAACCGGGGAGCCTCACGAAATCCGGCATTTAGCCGCGCCCGACATCGCCGCCTGCGGGTTCCGACGCCGGGCGCCGCGCTCACCGCCTTCAGGCGCGGGCGATGGCCTCGTGGTGGCGGATCACCTCGGCGATGATGAAGTTCAGGAACTTCTCCGCGAAGACCGGGTCGAGCTTGGCCCCGGCGGCCAGCTCCCGCAGCCGCTTGATCTGGTCCCGCTCCCGCGCCGGGTCCGCCGGCGGCAGCTTGTGCTCGGCCTTGAGCCGCCCGACCCGCTGGGTCGCCTTGAAGCGCTCGGCCAGCATGTGGACCACCGCGGCATCGATGTTGTCGATGCTCTCGCGCAGGCTGGTCAGCTCCGCCCGTACCGCGTCGTCGGTCCCCTCGGTCACGCCGGCGTCGGGGGTCGTGGGCTGGTCCGTCATCGGGTCGGCTCCCGGTGTCTGGGGTGGGCGCCCGGCCGTACGGCGGCCGGGCTCGGGCCCGGGCAAATCTAACAGGGCCCCCGGTCCGGACCGGCACCGTTTGGAGGAACCGTCCACCATCCGGACAGCCCACCAGACCGTCCGGCACCCGGCTCCGCGACAGGGCTGCCCGTAGGCTGGTGCGTGTATGACCGGAAGTGACGACTCAGCAGTCCCTCAGCACTGGAGGAACCGATCGTGGCAACCACCCGCACCGCCCGCACCGCCTGGGAGGGCGACCTCCTCCACGGCAAGGGGCAGGTGACCTTCGCCTCCTCCGGGATCGGCGAGTACCCCGTCTCCTGGGCGGCCCGCGCCGAGGAGCCCAACGGCAAGACCAGCCCCGAGGAACTCATCGCGGCCGCCCACTCGGCCTGTTTCTCGATGGCCCTCAGCAATGGCCTGACCAAGGCCGGCAACCCGCCCACCAAGCTGGACACCCGGGCCGACGTCACCTTCCAGCCCGGCACCGGCATCACCGGCATCCACCTGACCGTCACCGGTGAGGTCCCCGGGCTTGACGAGGCCGGCTTCGTGAAGGCCGCCGAGGACGCCAAGGCCAACTGCCCGGTCAGCCAGGCCCTGACCGGCACCACCATCACCCTCACGGCCGAACTCGCCTGACCGCCTCCCCCGGCCCGTCCGGGGCGCACCCGACCCCGCCCCCGGCGCACGACCAGCGCCCGGGGGCGCGGCTTCGGCGCACGCGCCCGTGGCGCACCTCATGTGATGTGCACCGAAGGCGTCTGAACGTTCCGCCATGCATGGTCCCAAACGGGGCGAATCACCCTGGCGGCGGTCACCGCGCGTTGTCGTCGCGGCCTATGATCGGCCGAAGCGCCCTGTCCTTCACCCGGGTCCCCGCGCGACAGCGCCCCACGGCGGACGCCCCGCAGCGGACCGACTCCGAGGACCCCGACAGAGTGCGGAGCCGGCCGCCGGAATCCCGACCGGCCAGGCAGACCATCGTCAAGCGTCAGCAGCGGACGGGAGCATGCCGTGCCGGGCCAGAACGAGGGGGCCGACGCACACCACCCGGGCGTGCGGCACAAGGAATCGTCACACCACCGCCACCTCGCCGCGCCGGTCTTCGATCCGGCGGGCCCGATCGCATCGGCTGCTCCTTCGGCCTCACCGTCGACCTCCCCGGCCGCGGCCTACTGCACCCTGGAGGACCCGGGGGTACTGCTCTGCCCCACCTGCTCGGCCCCGTTGACCAACGGCGCGCACCCGGGCGCCGGCGAGGCCCCCGGCCGGGACGGCAGCGGCAATGACCGACTGCTGGCGGCGCTCCGGGCCAGCGAGTCCCGGTTCCGGGCCGCCTTCTGCGACGCCGTCATCGGCATGGCCCTGATCGACCCCGAGGACCGGATCATCGAGGTCAACCCCGCCTTCGCCGCCCTGATCGGCCGCGGCGTCGGCGAACTGGTCCGCACCCACCTGCACGAGATCATCGACCCGGAGGGCATGCCGCCCCGGCTGTTCACCGAGCTCCTCCACGGCAAGCGGGAACGGTTCCGCGTGGAGAAACAGCTCAAGCACCGCGAGGGCCACACGGTCTGGAGCAAGGTGACCGTCTCGCTCATCCGGGACCCCGCCGGGCAGCCGCTCTACACCCTCGCACTGGTCGAGGACATCACCGAGCAGCGTCGACTCGGCGACCGCCTGGAGTACCAGGCCCTGCACGATCCACTGACCCGGCTGCCCAACCGGACCTTCTTCTTCGAACGGCTCGACGCCGCCTGCCTCCCGGGCATCGACGAGCGCGGGAACCGCGGGGGCGCCGGCCGGCCGGTGGCGGTCGCGGAGGGGCGGCGGGTGGGTGTCTGCTACCTCGACCTCGACGGCTTCGCGGCGATCAACGAGACCCTCGGCCACCACATCGGCGACCAGCTGCTGATCGCCGTCGCCGCCCGGCTGCAGCGCGGGCTCGCCGAACGGGACGCCCACCTGGTCGCCCGGATGGGCGGCGACGAGTTCGCCGTCCTGGTCACCGACAGCGTCGGCAGCGAGCAGCTGACCGCGCTGGCCGGGCGGATCCTGGAGGTGCTGGAGCATCCCTTCGACGTCGCCGGGCACCGGCTGGTGGTCACCGCCAGCGTCGGCGTCGTCGAGCGGTCGGTGCACGAGACCACCCCGACCGACCTGGTCAAGGACGCCGACGCGACGCTCTACTGGTCCAAGGCCGACGGCCGCGCCCGCTGGACTCTCTACGACCCGGACCGGGGTGCTCACCAGCTCACCCGTCAGCTGCTCGCCACCGCGCTGCGGCCGGCGCTGGAGCGCGGCGAGTTCACCATCGAGTACCAGCCGCTGGTCGGCCTGGCCGACGGCGCGGTGCACGGCGCCGAGGCCCTGGTCCGCTGGCGCCACCCCCGCTACGGGACGCTCTCCCCCGACCGCTTCATCCCGCTCGCCGAGGAGTCCGGCGCCATCGTTCCGCTCGGCAAGTGGGTGCTGGAGGAGTCCTGCCGCCAGGCCCGGCAGTGGCTCACCGAGTTCCCGGACACCGAGACCTTCGTGAGCGTCAACCTGGCGGCCCGCCAGATCTGGGACTCCGACGTGGTGGCCGACGTCGCCCGGGCCCTCGAACGCACCGGCCTGCCCGCCCGGCTGCTGCAGCTGGAGATCACCGAGAGCGCCCTGCTCGGCCCCGGCGGTCGCCCGCTGCAGGCCCTGCAGGCGCTCGCCGACATGGGCGTGCGGATCGCGATCGACGACTTCGGCACCGGCTATTCCAACCTGGCCTACCTCTCCCGGCTGCCGGTGCACGTGCTGAAGCTCGACGGGACGTTCATCGAGGGCTTCCGCGACCCGGCGCCGGCACCGGCACCGGCCGGGCACTCCGCCGCGGCTGCGGCTGCGTCTTCGGCACCGGCGGAGCGCCCGGCCCTGCCGGAGCTCTGCGCCCGCCGCCGCGACGCGGACGAGCAGATCGTCGGCGCGATGGTCCAGCTGGCCCACACCCTCGGCCTGACCGTCACCGCCGAGGGCATCGAGAGCGCCGCCCAGGCCGAGCGGCTCCGGCTGACCGGCTGCGACACCGCCCAGGGCTGGTACTTCGCCCGACCCGGCGAGGCCGAGCTGGTCGCGGCGATACTCCGGGAGGGCCGCCCCGCCCCGACCGGCCGCTAGGCCGACGGGGCGGGGCCCGTCACCGGAGTGACGCTCAGGCGGTCGCCGTCAGGCCGTACGCCTCGGCGATCATTCCGTAGGAGCGGAACCGGGCCTCGTGACCGTGGATGTGCGAGGTGACCATCAGCTCGTCCACGCCGGTCCGCTTGCGCAGGGCCTCCAGGCCGTCCGCGACCTGGCCCGGGGCGCCCAGCACCACGTTGTCGAGCCAGCTGTCGATGAAGTCCGCCTCGGCCGGGCTGTACGGGTACTCCTCGGCCTCCTCCGGGGTGGGGATCGGGCCGGGGCTGCCGCGCCGGAGCCGGAGCATGCCGAGGGCCGCGGAGCGGGCGAGGCGGCGGGCGGCGGTCTCGTCGTCGGCGGCGACGGCGCTCACGCCGATCAGCGAGTAGGGCTCGCTGAGCACGGCGGAGGGGCGGAACGACGTCCGGTACAGGTCCAGCGCCGGGAGGGTGTTGGCGCTGCTGAAGTGGTGGGCGAAGGCGAACGGGAGGCCGAGGCGGCCGGCCAGCTGGGCACTGAAGCCGGAGGACCCGAGCAGCCAGACCGGCGGACGGCCCTCGCCCTTGGGGACGGCGGTCAGCCGCTCGTACGGGTGCCCGGAGGGGAAGTCACCGTCCAGGAAGTGGGTCAGCTCGGAGAGCTGCAGCGGGAAGTCGTCCGCGCCCTCGGCGAGCCCGCGGCGCAGCGCGCGGGCGGTGGCCGGGTCGGTGCCGGGGGCGCGGCCGAGCCCGAGGTCGATCCGGCCGGGGTGCAGGGCCTCCAGCAGGCCGAACTGCTCGGCGATGGCCAGCGGGGCGTGGTTGGGGAGCATGACGCCGCCCGAGCCGAGCCGCAGCGTGGTGGTGTTGGCCCCGAGGTGGGCGAGCAGGACGGCCGGGGTCGAGCTGGCCACTCCGGGCATGCCGTGGTGCTCGGCCACCCAGAAGCGGTGGTAGCCCCACTGCTCGGCCTGGCGGGCCAGCTCGGTGGTGGCGGCCAGGGCCTGGCTGGGCGTGTAGCCGACGCCGACGGTGGCCAGGTCGAGGATCGAGAGCGGAGCAGGTGCGGTGCCGCGGGCAACGCCCCGGATCGCCTCACCGGTCCCCGGTCCGGTTCGGTGCTCCTGCTGGTCCTCGGTGGTCATGCCGTCCGCCCTCCTGGCTGTCCTTGGTCCGGCTCTCCTCCGAGCCAGCCGTCATGGGCGGCCGCGCGGGTCTCGGACGGCCCGGCGGTCGCTGCTGCCGACGGGGGTCAACCACGGTCGCGGGCTCGCTGTTCCCGGGTCGGCCGCTCGATCCAGGGGTGGCCGGGCGTGGCTGGGGGTGCCGCCGGGTGTGCCGCGCGGGGTGCGGCCGGGCGTGCGGCCCGCGGTGTGGCCCGCGGTGTGGCCCGAGCCGGTTCGTGCGAGCGGGCCGACCGGCCGTTCGGATGACGGAGAGCCAGCGAGCCGACACGGATGGCGACTTCATGCCAGGGTCGGGAAGTCGCCAGCCGGAGCGCTCGCGACCGGCGGCAGGCTTCGGGCAGGGTGGTGATCAGGAACGGGTCACCGAGCGGTCCGCGTTCCGTCGGCAAGATCGTCGGGGCTGGACCAGCCCCGAACGATCCCTACGAGCCCTCGGCGCGGCACCCCGCCCCGGGGGCTCGTTCCATTTCCGGCGGCCTTCGCCGCGCACTCCACAGGGACACCTCACCGGGGCACTCCACCGCGGCCGTGAGCTGCGGTCGGCTGCCGTGATCCCCGCCATACCGGGGTGCTTCATGGCATGAAAAGTCGGGGCGCTAGCGTTGACCCCAGCAGCCACCTGCTCCCCCAGGGCGGCGTGGAGGGAGTAAGGCCTTGAATTTCGTGGCGGCGATCGGATCCTCGTGGATCTGCGCCCTTGCGCTCTTCGCCGTACTCGGCGACGCCCTCCTCCCCTTCATCCCGAGCGGGACGCTGGTCATCCTGGCCGTACTCAAGACGGCGCAGATCAACGGCGCCCCGGTACTGCTCGGCCTGGGCGTAGCGGTGGCCTCCTTCTTGGGTGACCTCCTCCTGCTCCACCTCGCCCGGCGCGGTGCCCCGCTGCTGCAGCGCCGGCTCGCGCGGCGCCCGAAGCTGGCGGCCAGCGTGGCCCGGGTCCAGCAGTCGCTGGTCGAGCGCCCGCGCGGCGGGGCGGCCGCGATGGTGGTGGTCGCGCGGTTCGTACCGGCCGGGCGGACCGTCCTGGACCTGGCCATCGGCCACTCCCCCGCCCATCCGCACCGCTTCCTGCACTGGTCGGCGCTGGCGGCGCTGGTCTGGGCCGCCTACATCGTGACGCTGGGTTGGCTGAACAGCCACTGGTTCAACACCGCCTGGCTGAGTCTGGCGGTCTCCTGCGCGGCGGCCACCGCCGTCAGCACCGCGATCGCCCGAATAGTGCGCCGCAACCGGCGGCTGGCTGCGCTCTGACCTGCCCCGGACCGGCCGACGCCTTCCGGCCGCGGGACGCTGTCAGGAGCACAATTTTCCCTTACGGGCGACGACCCGTACCGAGCGCTGACGAACTCCGACCGGGCCGGACAGGGCGGCGGTACCGTACTCCCCTGACGTCGCGCAGTGCGAAGCGTCACAGGACCGCAACAGACGACGAATCCCTGCAGCCCGGCCGGGCGCCCCGGACGTGTTGACTGTCGTCGGAGCCCGGCGACCTTGGTAGCCGCCGCGGCAACATGACATGCTAACGGCGGATTATTCATCAATTGCCCGATTTGACCGGCGCGGCCCGGGGCCGCCCCCACCACCGGCGATCGGCACCCAGGGGAGACCATGACCAGCATCTCGCGCAGGACGGTGCTCAGTGCAACCGCCGCGACCGCCGCCCTCGGCGCGGTCGCTGCCTGTTCCAGCAGCGGATCCGGTTCGGGGCAGGACTCCACTTCACATTCCTCCGGCGGCAGTGCGAAGCCCGACCAGAGCGGCACCGCCGACCCGACCCAGGCCGTGGTGCCCAAGGGCACCCCGATCGGCGACGGATCCAACGCGGACACCGGTCCGCAGCCGAACCAGCCCAAGCCCGAGAAGCTCAAGCCGGGTGAGCGGCCGCCGCAGTTCGTGGTGTTCTCCTGGGACGGCGCGGGCGGCACCGACGACGGCCAGTTCCCCCGCTTCCTCAAGCTGGCGGAGCAGTACAAGGCCACGATGACCTTCTTCCTCTCCGGCATCTACGCCCTGCCCAAGGGCAAGTCCCAGATGTACCACCCGCCGAAGCACTCGGTCGGCGCCTCCGACATCCCGTACCTCTCTGACGGCGCGGTCAAGAGCACCCTCAAGCTCGTCAGCCAGGCCTGGCTCGCCGGGCACGAGATCGGCACCCACTTCAACGGGCACTTCTGCTCCAGCCGTCCGGACAAGAACGGGGTCAACATGTGGACCCCGGACGACTGGCAGAGCGAGATCGACCAGGCGATAGCCTTCGTCACCCAGTGGCGGACCAACACCGGGTTCACCGATGTCGACCCGCTCCCCTTCGACTACAAGAAGGAGCTCATCGGCGGCCGCACCCCGTGCCTGGAGGGCCAGAAGGCGCTGCTGCCGACGATCGCCAAGCTGGGCTGGAAGTACGACGCCAGCTCCGCGGGCGGCCTCCAGATATGGCCGCAGAAGGTGCAGGACGGCAAGATCTGGGACTTCCCGCTGCAGTCCATCCCGTTCCCCGGGCACACCTTCCAGGTCCTGTCGATGGATTACAACATCCTGGCCAACCAGTCCAACGGCAGCACCAAGGGCGACCCGTCCAAGTACAGCGACTGGCGCACCCAGGCCACCAACTCCTACCTGGCCGGCTTCGACCGCGCCTACAACAGCAACCGGGCGCCGTTCTTCATCGGCAACCACTTCGAGCAGTGGAACGGCGGCATCTACATGGACGCCGTCGAGGAGACCCTCAAGGCCATCGCGGGCAAGCCCGAGGTCCGGCTGGTCTCCTTCCGGCAGCTGGTCGAGTGGCTGGAGGTGCAGGACCAGTCGACCCTGCGCAAGCTGCGCACGCTCAACGTCGGCCAGGCGCCGGCCGGCGGCTGGGAGGGCTTCCTCGGCGCGGCGGGCTGACCCGACCAGTACGGCCGGCTGGGTGTTCGCATCCCGCCGGCCGTTGCCGTTCCACGGCTCCGGCGTCCCGTCGTGCCGTTGTCCCGCTGCTCCCGGCCGGGTCCGCCACCCACCCTGATCCCGTATTCGAATTTCCGCTGCATTAGCACCATCACGAGCCAGAGTGGCCAGGAACCGTGGCTTCTTCACGCTTGAGCGGTGATCGTTGCGCGGAGCGGTTGCCATCAGCGTTACGCTCCGGGAGAGTTGAGCAAGCCATGGATCCCACCGCACCCGGAGGGGAAGCTGGATAGTGCACCGGGATCCCGCATTCGATGCCGCCGCGCAGGTCCACAACTGAACCGGTCGCATACACTCCAGGTGCCGGGCTCCGCTCATCGGATTCCCGGCAGCGGAGCGCGTGTTGGACAGCCCGGAAACTGTGGGACGGACCGCAGTTCACCGGGCCGCGTTCTATCCGGGCGGCTCCGGGGCAAAGGGGGCAACGCCGAGCACAGCACGTCGCAACACTCCGGGGGGAGTACGCCATGACCACGCCGTCCTCGCGACGAAGGGGCGCCGGACCGGCCGGCCAGAGCCAGAGCCAGGGCCAGAACCACCACGACCGCCACCGCCGAGGCGCCGTTCAGCTCGACGCCGCCGGGCAGCGCGACGAGGCCGTGCTGCGCGAGGTGCCGGCCCCCGAAGCCCCGTACGACTACGGCCACTTCAGCCGCCTGGCCGGCCCGGCGGTCGATCCGGACGAGGACCGGGAGCTCGGCGGCGGTGTCTACCGGCCGGAGCCGGGCGCCGTCCGGGAGTCCACGGGTGCGGAGTCGGCCACGCCGTACCGCGTCCAGTACCGCGGCCTGCTACGCCACGAGCCGCACCGGATCCGGGCCGCCCTGCTGCTGCTGGCGGCCCCCTTGGTGGAGGCGATCCTGCTGGTCTGGCTGCTGTTGCCGGAGCACTGGCCGGAGCGTCCCGACGAGACCAACGTCCTGGTGCTGCTCGGCGACAAGGTGATGATCGGGATCATCGCGGTGGTCGAGGTGTTCCGGCTGGTCAACGTGGTCTCCAACACCCACGCCACCCTGGTGGCCCGCGATCCGATACCGGTGACGCCGGAGCCCGGCACCCGGGTCGCGTTCCTCACCACCTGTGTGCCGGGCAAGGAGCCGCCGGAGATGGTCCGGGCCACGCTGGTGGCGGCCCGCGCCGTCCGGCACGAAGGTCCGTACGACGTCTGGCTGTTGGATGAGGGAAACGATCCTGCAATGCAGGCCCTGTGCACCGAGCTGGGAGTCCGCCACTTCAGCCGGTCCGGCCGGCCGCACTGGAGCCAGCCGAAGGGGCGGTTTCGCGCCGGGACCAAGCACGGCAACTACAACGCCTGGCTCCAGGCCCACGGCGACGACTACGACTTCTGGGTGTCCGTCGACACCGACCACGCCCCGCTGCCCGACTTCTGCGAGCGCATGCTCGGCTACTTCCGCGATCCGGACGTGGCATTCGTGGTCGGCCCCCAGGTGTACGGGAACTACCGCAGCTCGGGCTCGGCCGTCACCAAATTCTCCGAGAGCCAGCAGTACCTCTTCCACGCCCTCATCCAACGCGCCGGAAACCGTTACGGCGCACCGATGTTCGTCGGGACCAACAACGCCGTCAGAATCCGCGCGCTCCAGTCGATCGGCGGGTTGTACGACTCCATCACCGAGGACATGGCGACCGGTCTGGAGTTCCACCGGAGCCGGAACCCGGAGACCGGCGAACGCTGGAAGTCCGTGTACACCCCGGACGTGCTCGCGGTGGGCGAAGGCCCGTCCTCCTGGACCGACTTCTTCTCCCAGCAACTGCGTTGGAGCCGCGGCACCTACGAGACCCTGCTCACCCAGTACTGGCGGGTGCTCTGGCAGCTGTCGCCCGGCCGGCTGCTCAACTACTCGCTGATGGTGGGCTTCTATCCGATGGCGGCGCTCACCTGGCTGCTCGGCGGCGTGTCCAGCGTGCTCTACCTGGGCTTCGGGGCCTCCGGCGTCCACGTCTCCTCGGAGATCTGGATGATGCTCTACAGCGACGCCGCCGCGCTCCAACTCCTGCTCTACACCTGGAACCGCAAGCACAACGTGAGCCCGCACGAGCCGGCCGGATCCTCCGGGGTCGCGGGCATGGTGATGTCGGCGGTCTGCGGCCCGGTCTACGCGGCCTCGCTGCTCCAGGCGCTGATCCGCCGCCGCAGCCGCTTCGTGGTGACGCCCAAGGGCCGTTCGGCCAGCGCCGACCGGCTCCACACCTTCCGCTACCACCTGTTCTGGACGCTGGTGT
This sequence comes from Kitasatospora sp. NPDC053057, assembly GCF_044546945.1. Taxonomy (NCBI): domain Bacteria; kingdom Bacillati; phylum Actinomycetota; class Actinomycetes; order Kitasatosporales; family Streptomycetaceae; genus Kitasatospora; species Kitasatospora sp. NPDC053057. The sequence goes on from NZ_JBITZP010000008.1 coordinate 78,228, forward strand.
TCGGCGGCGCCGTCGCCGCTTCCTTCCACACCGGCTACGACCACGTCGCGATGCGCACCTGGGCCTGCATCGCCCTGGCCCTGACCGTGCTGCCGCTGCTGATCTCGGCCGGCGACGCCGTCCGCCGCCGTCGTACCCGGCCCACCGCCACCCTCACCGTGACCGGCGGCCCGTCGGCCACCCCGACGGTCGTCCTGGAGAAGCGCCGCCCACGCCACGCCCGCCCCGCGACCACCACGGACAGCGACACCCCCGCGCTCGAAACCTCCGCGCTCGACAGCCCCACGCTCCAGCTCCGCCTGACGGCCGCCCCGCCCGACCACGCCGGGAGCGGCACGCCCACCCACTGAGCCAGTCCCGCCCGCCTCCCGAGGGGAGCACCACCGTGAAGATCCACAAAGCCGGCCGCACCAAGCGCCTCGCCCTCGGCAGCACCGTCGCGCTGACCGTCGCCGGGATGAACGCCCCGGCCGTGCTCGGCTTCGCCGGCGCCCAGTACCACCACTACGTGATCAACCGCCCCGAGTACAAGGCGCGGTACGGCCACTGGCAGACCCTGACACTGCCCGCCGAGTTCCGGGTCAACGCCGTCCACGCCACCCTGCTGCGCACCGGCAAGGTGCTGATCGTGGCCGGTTCCGGCAACGACGAGAAGCAGTTCAACGCGGGCACCTTCAAGAGCCTGCTCTGGGACCCGGCGAAGAACACCTACAAGCTGATACCCACCCCCGCCGACATGTTCTGCGGCGGTCACACCTCCCTCCCGGACGGCCGGGTGCTGGTGGCCGGCGGCACCCAGCGGTACGAGAAGCTGGACGGCGCGGTGAAGAGGGCGGCCGGCGTGATGCGGGTGCGCAACGAGAGCCCGGAGCGCGACCGCACCTTCCCCAAGGGCACCGTCTTCGTCGCCCCCGACGGCCGCGAGTACGCCAGCACCGTCCAGGTGACCGTGCCCGCCGCGACCAAGACCGGGGCCGGGAAGCAGACCGTGGTCACCGCCGGCGAGCAGCACGTGTTCGTCGAGGCGGTCGGCGAGGGCCCGGACTACGTGACCGACTCCCCGACCCAGTACCGGATCAAGGGCCTGACCGGCGTCGACGCCCACAACCTGTACGGGCAGAGCGAGAAGCTGACCCTGGACAAGCAGGACTACCAGGGCATCCGCTCCGCCTACGAGTTCAACCCGGACACCGAGCTCTACGAGCAGGTCACCGACATGGCGCACGCCCGCTGGTACCCGACCCTGACCGGGCTGGGCGACGGCCGGGTGGTCACCGTCTCCGGGCTGGACGACACCGGGCAGATCCTCAACGGCAACGACAACGAGGTCTACGACCCGAAGTCCAAGACCTGGGCCAAGGCCCCCGACCGCTACTTCCCGACCTACCCGTCGATCTTCCTGACGGCCACCGGCAAACTCTTCTACTCCGGTTCCAACGCGGGCTACGGCCCCGCCGACAAGGGCCGCGAGCCCGGCGTCTGGGACCTGTCGAACAACGCCTTCCAGCCCGTCCCCGGCCTGCGCGACCCGGGCCTGACCGAGACCTCCTCCTCGGTGCTGCTGCCGCCCGCGCAGGCGCAGAAGGTCATGGTGCTCGGCGGCGGCGGGGTGGGCGAGTCCCCGCTGTCCACGGCCCGCACCGACATCGTCGACCTGTCCGCGCCCAAGCCCGCCTTCACCCCGGGGCCGGACCTGCCGGCCGGCGGCACCCGCTACCTCAACAGCGTGATCCTCCCGGACGACACCGTGTTCACCACCGGCGGCTCCAGCGGCTACCGCGGCCGGGGCGAGAGCGATCTGCTCAAGGCGCAGGTGTACCACCCGGATTCCAACACCTTCAGCACCGCCGCCGAGCCCACCGTCGGCCGTGACTACCACTCCGAGGCGCTGCTGCTGCCGGACGGCCGGGTCGCCGTGCTGGGCTCCAACCCGCTGTTCGCGGACAAGGCCGAGACCCAGCCGGGCGGCTTCGAGCAGCGCATCGAGATCTACACCCCGCCGTACCTGTACCACGGCGACCGCCCGGAGGTGACCGCCGCGCCGGAGTCGGCGAAGCTCGGCGGCACCCTGCGGGTCGGCACCGCCCGGCCGGACGCGGTGACCACCGCCAAGCTGATCCGGCCGAGTTCGGTGACCCACGTGACCGACGTCGAGCAGCGCTCGGTCGCCCTGGACATCACCGGGCGCACCGCCGACGGGGTCTCGCTCACTCTCCCGGGCAACCCGAACCTGCTGCCGCCCGGCTGGTACATGCTGTTCCTGACCGACGCCGCCGGCACCCCGTCGGTCGCCCGCTGGGTCCAGATCACCGGCTGAGCCCGCCGGCTCCCCGGGCCACCTGCTTCAGTGCGCCGCCTGCGCCAGTCCGAGCGCGTACGGCAGCCAGAACCGGCCCGCCGGGGGCTCGCCGCGGCCGCACTGGCCGTCCGACTCCCCCGGGTTCTTGATCCACAGGTAGGCGTCGACCCCGGGCCGCCCGGTCTCGGTGGTCGGCGCCTCGCCGAGCGCCCGGCCCGGCGGGTTGCACCAGGAGTCGGCGCCCGCCGAGCCGTTGCCGCTGCGGCTGGTGTCGATGACGAAGTGCTTCCCGTCCAGGGCGGCGGAGAGCCGGTTGCCGTACGCCACGTTGCGGTCGGTCGGGTAGAAGTTGGCGACGTTCACCGCGAAGCCGTCGGCCGCGGCGATGCCCGACTTGCGCAGCACGGTGGCCAGGTCGTCCGGGGCCTGGGCCCAGCCGGGGTTGCCCGCGTCCAGGTAGACCCGGACGTTCGGACGCTTCTTCAACTCCTGCACGGCGAAGGCCAGCAGGCCGTACCGCTCGGCGGCCAGGTCGCCCTTGACCCCGCAGTCGTCCAGGGTGTGGGCGACGGCGTCGGGCTCCAGCACCACCCAGGCCTTGCGGTCGCCGAGGGCCTGGGCGACGCCGGTGATCCAGGAGCGGTAGGAGGCGGCGTCGGGGGCGCCGCCGGCCGAGTACTGGCCGCAGTCCCGGTGCGGGATGTCGTACGCGACGAAGACGGCCGTCCGGCCCGCCTCGGTGGCCCGGCGGCTCACCTGGTCGGCGATGTCCCGGGCGCCCTGCTCGCCGAGCCACTGGGAGGACGGCTGGGCGGCGATCCGCAGCAGGGTGTCGGCCTCGGCCGACCGGCCCTGGCTGCGCAGGACGCCGACTTGCTGGGCGGCGCTGGTCTGGTCGGAGACGTAGAAGGCCTGCCCGGGAAGCTGGTTGAGGACCACCGGCCCGACCCCCGGGCTGCCCCCGGGGGTACCGGCGCTCATCCCGGTGCCGCTCGAACCGGTGCCGCTGGAACCGGTGCCACCCGCACCGTCCGAGCCACTGCAGCCGGACACCGCCAGCACCAGCCCCGCCCCGATCAGCGCGGCCCACCGGGAAGCCCTGGCGCTCCGAAGCGTTCCTGCCCGTCCCACCCCGCGCACGTACCGCCCCTCCGAAGTCCAAAGCCCGACCCCCGCCCCAGGACCGGTCCGGCGACCGGTCGGCACCAGCTAAGCACACCCGACCCCGGCCGACGGCAGCCATCGGTGAACGCCAAGTGGCCGTGGGCGAACGGAAATCCGACCCCGTCCACCCACGGCCACCCAAGGCCTCCCCGAACCGGCTCCCCCGCCGGACCGGCATCAGCTCGGCGTCAGTCCTGCTTCAGGTCCGGCACCCGCCAGTCGATCGGCTCGCCACCGAAGTCGTCCAGCGCCGTGTTGATCTGCGAGAACGGGCGGCTGCCGAAGAACAGCCTGGCGGACAGCGGCGACGGGTGCGCGCCCTGCACGACCACGTGCTTCTCGGTGTCGATCAGCGGCAGCTTCTTCTTGGCGTAGTTGCCCCACAGCACGAAGACCACCGGCTCCTCGCGCTCGCTCACCGCCTTGATCACCGCGTCGGTGAACTTCTCCCAGCCCTTCGCCTTGTGCGAGTTGGCCTCGTGCGCGCGGACCGTGAGCACCGCGTTGAGCAGCAGCACGCCCTGCTCGGCCCAGTGCATCAGGTAGCCGTTGTCAGGGGCGGGGACGCCCAGATCGGCGTCCAGCTCCTTGAAGATGTTGCGCAGCGAGGGCGGCGTCTTCGTCCCGGGCAGCACCGAGAAGCTCATGCCGTGGGCCTGGCCGTTGTCGTGGTACGGGTCCTGGCCGAGGACGAGCACCCGGACCTTCTCGTACGGGGTGGCCTCCAGCGCCGCGAACTCCTGGCCGCTCGGCGGGAACACCTCGTGCTCCGCGCGCTCAGCCGCCACGAAGGCCGCCAGCTCCGCGAAGTACGGCTTCTCCGTCTCGGCGCCCAGCACCTCGCGCCAGGACTCGGGCAGCTCCAGCCCGCCGCCCCCGCCGGCCTCGACCACGCCCGCCTCGACCGTGTCCGTCACGACATCTACCTCCCACACCGCGGCTGCTGCGCCGCCCGCCCTCTTACACCCCGAACGCTACACAGCCCCACCGACAACTCACTCCACAGGAGCCGACGCGGCGGCCTGCGCGGCAGGGGTGGAAGCACCCGCCGCCCGCACCACCCGCACGTACTCCACCCCGTTGAGCACCACCAGCAGCACGGCCAGCACCCCCAGCACCACCAGCGCCGGCAGCCGCACCATCGCGGGCAGCAACCCCAGTACCACCACCGCCGCGGCGATCCTGGTCGTCGACACCCGGCGGAACATCATCCAGCGGGTGTACCCGAAGGTCAGCAGGTACAGCCCGCACCCGCCGTACAGCAGCGCCACCGATCCGGCGCCGAGCGCCCGCCACGGGTCCGCGACCGTCTCCTCGAAGCCGACCGCCACCCCGATCACCCCGGCGGCCAGCGCCAGGTGCCCGTACTGGAAGATCCGCCGGACCACGTCCCGCCGAGAGTCGGCGACCTCCACGGCGTGCCGCATGGCGTCCGCGGCGAACACGAAGTACTGCCACCACAGCCCGGCCGAGATGGTGAACGCGGCCGCCACGGCGACCAGTTCGGGCACGTCCAGCCGGGCCGCGGCGGCCGAGCCGCCGATCCCGACGATCGACTCACCGATCGCCACCAGCAGGAACAGCGCGAACCGCTCGGGCATGTGCGACGGGTGGTAGGCCACGTTCGCGAGCCGCCGCCGGAACACCAGCGGCGCGGACAGGTCGCAGAGCGCGGCCGCCGCCCACAGCGCCAGCCGCGGCCCGTCCGGCAGCAGCCCGCCGACCAGCAGCAGCGGCCCGCTGACCAGCACGCCCGCCCCGTACGGGCCGCGCCAGACGCCCGGGACGCGCACCAGCAGGAGCAGCAGCACCACCCGGGCCAGCCAGTACGCGGCGCCGAGCAGCACGCCCCGGCGGCCGTACGCGCCGGGGATGGCGAGCGCCATGAACAGACCGGTCAGTCCGACCAGCAGGATGCCCAGGCGGTCGCGCAGATTGTCCACGTCCCGGATGTTGGCCTGCACGGTGGTGCCGACCCAGCACCAGTAGACCGGCACGAACACCACCAGTGCCCGGACCAGTCCGGTGAGGTCGTGCTGGTGGTGCAACAGCCCGGAGACCTGGGTGATCGCGAAGACGAAGACCAGGTCGAAGTAGAGCTCCGCCCAGGTGACCCGCTTCTCCCCGAGCCCCGACGCTTCCCCTTCCGCTTCCCCCGCCACGCTCATCCGCGCCCTGCCTCCCCGCCCTGCGGCACACCTGCGAAACGAGCCCCGCCCCGGCGCTCGGCCGGAACGGGGCTCGCGACTGCACCGCAGAGGCTAGACCAGCTCGACCAGGTCCGCGATCGACTTGACCACCCGGGTCGGCCGGTACGGGAAGCGCTCCACGTCGGAGGCGGAGGTCAGGCCGGTGAGCACCAGGATGGTCTCCATGCCGGCCTCCATGCCCGCGACGATGTCGGTGTCCATCCGGTCGCCGATCATCACGGCGGTCTCCGAGTGGGCGCCGGCGGTGTTCAGCGCCTCGCGCATCATCAGCGGGTTGGGCTTGCCGACGAAGTACGGCTCGACACCGGTGGCCTTGGTGATCAGGGCCGCGACCGAGCCGGTGGCCGGCAGCACGCCCTCGGGGGAGGGGCCGGTCTCGTCCGGGTTGGTGCAGATGAACCGGGCACCCTGGTTGATCAGGCGGATCGCCTTGGTGAGCGCCTCGAAGGAGTAGGTGCGGGTCTCGCCGAGGACGACGTAGTCGGGGTTGTTGTCGGTCAGGACGTACCCGGCCTGGTACAGCGCGGTGGTGAGGCCGGCCTCGCCGATCACGTACGCGGTGCCGTTCGGCCGCTGGCTCTTGAGGAACTTGGCGGTGGCCAGGGCGGAGGTCCAGATGCACTCCTCCGGCACCTCCAGGCCCATCCCGGCCAGTCGGGCGCTCAGGTCGCGCGGGGTGTAGATGGAGTTGTTGGTGAGGACCAGGAAGGGCTTGCCGGACTCCCGCAGCCTGCGCAGGAACTCCTCCGCGCCGGGGATCGGCGTGCCCTCGTGGATGAGGACACCGTCCATGTCGGTCAGCCAGGACTCGATGGGCTTGCGGTCTGCCACGTGCGTGTCTCCCGAAGTGTTGCGACGTCTTGCGTGGGGCCCTGACGCGGCACAGCCTAATCCGCGCAGGTGACCGGGGACAGGACGTCCCGTTGGGCGGGATGCGGCGGCCGTGCGGCACCCGCCCAACGCCCGTCCGACGCCCGTCCGGTGGAAATCGGGAGCAACCGGGCGCCTCGTGATTGAGTAGGCGGCATGAACCCGCAGACCCCCCGCGCCCCGCACGACCGCCCGCTGCGCGTCGGCCTGGTCGGCTACGGCCTGGCCGGCTCCGCCTTCCACGCCCCGCTCATCGCCACCACCCCCGGGCTGCGGCTGGACGCCGTCGTCACCGCCAACCCGGAGCGCCGCGAGCAGCTGCGGCAGGAACACCCCGACGCCCGCGCGGTCGACACCCCCGAGCAGTTGCTCGCCGACCCGGACGCGCTGGACCTGGTCGTCATCGCCTCGCCCAACCGCACCCACGCCCCGCTCGCCCGCGCCGCCCTGCAGGCGGGGCTGGCCACCGTGGTGGACAAGCCACTGGCCGGCACCGCCGCCGAGGCGCTGGAGCTGTGCCGGCTCGCCGAGGAGCGGGGCACCCTGCTCTCGGTGTTCCAGAACCGGCGCTGGGACGGCGACTTCCTGACCGCGAGCCGGCTGGTGCGCGGTGGGGCGCTCGGCCGGGTGCACCGCTTCGAGTCCCGCTTCGAGCGCTTCCGCCCCAAGCCCAAGCCGGGCTGGCGCGAGCTGGCCGACCCGGCCGAGGCCGGCGGCACCCTGTACGACCTGGGCAGCCACCTGGTCGACCAGGCACTCACCCTGTTCGGGCCGGTCGAGACGGTGTACGCGGAGATCGACGTGCGTCGCGACGGCGCGGTGGTGGACGACGACGCCTTCCTCGCACTGACTCACACGTCCGGCACCCGCTCACACCTGTGGACCAGCGCCATCACCCCGCTGATCGGCCCCCGGCTGCGGGTGCTCGGCGACACCGCCGGGTACGTCAAGCACGGCATGGACCCGCAGGAGGCGGAGCTGCGGTCGGGCCACCGCCCGGACGGCAGCCACCCGTGGGGCGCCGACCTGCCCGAGCACTACGGCACCCTGGGCACTGACGAGTCCGCGATCTCCCTGCCCACCGATCCGGGCGACTACCCTGCCTACTACGCCGGCATCGCCGCCGCCCTGGCCGCCCCCGGCACCCCGCCCCCGGTCGACCCGCGCGACGCGGTGGCCTCCCTCACCGTCCTGGAGGCGGCCCGCACCTCGGCGGCCACCGGGACGGCGGTCCGGCTGGGCTGACGGCCCGGCGGAGCCGCCCGCCGTCACAGCCCGATGATCTCCACCGCCGAGCCCAGGCCCCGGAAGTCCGCCACGTTGCGGGTGTACAGCGGCAGTCCGTGGGCGGAGGCGACGGCGGCGATCATCAGGTCGATCCGGCGGGGGCGCGGCTGGCGTCCGGCGGCGATCGTCAGGGTGACGAGGGTCCCGTAGCGGGCGGCGGCGGCCGCGTCGAAGGGCAGCGGGTCGAAGTCGGCCATCGCCGCGCCCAGCACCTCCAGCCGGGCCGCCCGGCTGATCGGGTCGCGGGCCATCGAGACGCCCTGCTGGAGTTCGGCGAAGGTGATCGCGGTCAGCTCCGGCACGGCCGGCAGGTCGGCGGGGTTCAGCAGTGCCAGGTCGATGTAGACGCAGGTGTCCAGCACCCCGGCGGGCCGCCGCCGGGGTGCTCTGCGGCGCTCAGCCACGCCGCCGCTCGAACGGGTCGTCGCCCTCGTCCCCCACCAGCTCCTCGGGGCCGAAGTACTCCTCGGCCTCCTTGCGCATCTCCTGGTAGTCCACCCGCGGCAGCTTCACGTGCCGCGCCACCAGTTCCTCCGCCGTGAGCCTCCGGCGCCCGGACACCGGCCGCAGCTCCGCGACCTCGACCCCGTTCCTGGTGATGTGGAAGGTCTCCCCGGCCTCCACCGCGTCCATCACCGCGGCGGAGTTGTTCCGGAACTCCCGCTGGGTAATCGTCTTCATGGATCCACGGTAGCCACGTGTAGCACCGGTGGCTACGCTTCGCGCGGCACCGCGGGAACTCGACGGGTCGTACGATCGTCCTGCTGAACGTCCGGAACCGGGAACACATCGAGAGGGGGGCACGCCGTGGGTGTCGTCGCGATGCTGCTGGGCCTGCTCCGGATGTTGACCGGACAGCTGGTGACCGACGGCGGCGCGCTCGCGTCCGTCGCCGCCGTGGCGGCCGTGGTCCTGGTGGCCGGTGCGGTCGCGGGGGCGTTGGCCGGGGCGCGGCCGTTGGGGGCACGAGCCCCGGCGGCGGTGCGCAGCGGGATGCTGCGGCGCCGGGCGTTCCGTACGGCGTTCCTTCCGCAGCGCGATCCGGACGCCCGGGGCAGGCGACGCCCCAGGGCGCCGGGAGCGGCCCCGGCGGCCGCGTAACCCCTCATCGCCTCATCGCCGTGGGTTCTTCGCGGCCGTCCTCCGCCGATCACTCATGTCCTGAGACCCCGGAGGGCTCGCTTCACCATGTCCGTTCTGTCAGTTCTCGACCCGGCCGTCACCGTCGCCCACGCCGTGGTCTCCACCATCGCCCACGTCCTGCCGACCGCGCTGGCGATCGTCCTGTTCGTCCTCGCCGTACGGCTCTGCCTGCACCCGCTGGCGCGGGCGGCGGCGCGCGGGGAGAAGGCCCGTTCGAAGCTCGCGCCGAAGGTCGCCGAGCTGAACAAGAAGCACAGGAACAACCCGGAGAAGGCGCGCGAGGCGCTCGCGGAGCTGTACCGGAAGGAGCAGGTCTCGCCGTTCGCGGGGTGTCTGCCGATGCTGATCCAGATCCCGTTCTTCTCGGTGATGTACCGGCTGTTCACCACCCCGAACGACCTGCTGGACCACACCCTGTTCGGAGTGCCGCTCGGCCTGCACGTCGGGAACGCGCACGGCGCCGGGCAGCTCGCGGTGTTCGGCCTGCTGTACGCCGGGCTGGCGGCGGTCGGGTACGTCAACTACCGCCGGGCTCGGCGTGCGGCGGCGGCGCAGACCACCCCGCAGCCGGGGGCGGCGCTGCTGCCGTACCTGTCCTTCGTCTCGGTGCTGTTCGCGATGCTGGTGCCGGTGGCCGCCGGGCTCTACCTGCTGACCACGAGCGTGTGGTCGGCCTCCGAGCGGGCCTGGCTGTACCGGGGTACGAACCAGGCCCCGGCGGCGGCGCTGGCGCTGTAGCTGTAGCTGTAGCAAGGCTGTGGCTGTAGCCGCGGACGGCCTCAGAAGTGGCGCAGCAGCTCCGGGAAGGCCGTGAGCTGCAGCGTCGCCTCGTCCGGGCCGAGGTCCGCGTGCTCCAGCACCCAGGTGTGCTGGTGCGGGATGAACACGGTGCGCAGGCCGGCCCGACGGGCGGGGGCGATGTCGGACTTGGGCGAGTTGCCGATCATCCAGGTCCGGTCCGGGTCGAGGCCGAGCTCGGCGGTGAGCTGCCGGTAGATGTCGACGGACTTCTCGGCCACGATGTGGATGCCGCGGAAGTGGTGGTCGATGGTGGAGGCCGTCACCTTGGCCTGCTGCTCCTCCTGGTCGCCCTTGGTGAGCAGCAGCAGGTGGTGGCGGCCGGCGAGGGCGGTGAGGGTGTCGGCGACGCCGGGGATCAGCTCGACCTCGCCGCGGCGGGTGAGCGGGGCGAGCAGTTCGTCGATCCGGGCCAGCTCGGCCGCGGTGGGGGTGCGGTCGTCGTTCAGCTGTCGCAGGCAGTCCGCGAGGCTCTGCCGGAAGACGGTGGCGCCGTAGCCGAGGCTGGCGGCGTTGGCGGCCTCGATCCGGTCGAGCAGGGTGCGGGTGGCGTCCCGCTCGACCGGGGAGGCGACCCAGTCCAGGAAGCCGTCGATGACCCGCTCGAAGAGGACGTTGTTCTCCCAGAGGGTGTCGTCGGCGTCGAAGATGAGGGTCTGGTCGGTGTGCATCGGGCTCCTTGGGTGGAGGGTGGTCAGCCGAGCAGGCGGGCGGCGCGGTCGAGGGTCTCGCGGAAGTTCTCCTCGGTGGTCCGCTGCCTGGCCTCCTCGACGGTTAGCCACTCCAGCGGGGAGGCGGGGTTCTCCGGCCGGGCGTCGTCCGGGGTGCCGGTGGCCAGCAGGAAGCGCAGGTCGGCGTGCTCGTGGGCGGGTTCGACGGGCGAGGCCGGAACGGGCACCACGGCGAGGTGGACGAGGGCGGCGTCGGGCCAGGGGGTGAGGTCGGTCAGGCCGGTCTCCTCCACGCCCTCGCGCAGGGCGATGTCCAGCGGCAGGGTCTCCCCCGGGTCGCCGTGGCCGCCGACCTGCAGCCAGGCCTGCTGGCGGACGTGCCAGCGCAGCAGCACCCGCCGGGTCGGCGGGTGGACGATCAGCGCGGAGGCGGTGAAGTGCAGCGGGGTGCCGCGGTCCCAGGCGTCGGGGGCGTCGACCAGGGCGCGGGCCCGGGCGTGGTCGGCGGTCTCGACCGGGCCCTGCGGCCGGTGGTCGGCCAGGAGCCGGGCCGGGTCGGGGCTCTGCGGTGCGGTGCCCGTGGTCGCCATGATGCTGTGCTCTCCTCGTTCCGCCCCGGGGCCGGGTCGCGCCGCCTCCGTCCGACCGCGTCACGTCGAAGAACGTCAACGGGCTTGCGGGAGCGGGCGATCGGGGCCGGGGGCTCCGGTTCCGGTGAACCCGGGAAGCCTAGCCCGGGGGCGGTCGGGCGGCCCACCGGTTTTCCCGGCCCCGGGGCCGTACCTGCCGGTCAGGGCCCCCGCCCGGAGGCCGTAGCCTGTGGTGATCGTTTCGGGACAGGTGGAGGGATGTCGTCATGGTGGCTGCTCCGGCGCTCGCCGAGCTGCGCGAGGTGTGCCAGCCGCAGGCCAAGCTGCAGAGCCGTAACGGTGAGCACTGGGCGGGTCGGATGTACATGCGGGCGATCTCGCTGCGCACCACCCGGCAGCTGGTGCGCACCTCGGTCTCGCCCAACACCCTGACCTGGGTGATGGTGGTGTGCGGGGTCGGCGGCGGCGCGGCCCTGCTGATCCCGGGCCTGACCGGCGCGGTGCTCGCGGCGGTGCTGTTCCAGCTGTTCCTGCTGTTCGACTGCGTGGACGGCGAAGTGGCGCGCTGGAAGCGCCAGTTCAGCATGGCCGGGGTGTACGTGGACCGGCTCGGCGCCTACCTTGCGGACGCCGCGCTGATGATCGGCGCGGGCGTACGGGCGGCGCGCGGCGGCTCGGAGCTGTGGGTGTCGGCGGGCCTGGCGGCGGCGCTGGGCGTGGTGCTGCTCAAGGCCTCGACGGACCTGGTGGACGTGGCCCGGGCGCGCAGCGGGCAGCCGCCGGCGAACGAGGAGTCGACCCAGCCGCGTTCCCAGGGCATCGCGACGGCCCGCCGCTTCGCCTCGATCTTCAAGATCCACCGGGTGACGAACGGCATCGAGGCCTCGCTGGTGCTGCTGGCGGCGGCCGCGGTGGACGCCGGGCTGCACAACCTGGACGCGACCCGGTGGACGCTCGCCGGGATCACGGTGATCACCTGGGGGATGGTGGTGGCGCACCTGGCGTCGATCCTGTCCTCCTCGCGGCTGCGGTGACGCCCGGCTGTCGCAAGCGGCCTGCGCGGGGCTGAGCCGCCCCTCCCCCGCCGGGGGGAGGGGTCCGGCACAAGCCCGTCGCCGGGTGGACGCCGCGGTGGTGGCCCGCACGGGAGGGTGAACGCATGACGACGCCCCAGCCCGCCACCGCCACCCGTACAGCACCGGCCGCACCCCCCGCCGTTCCCGCCCCGCCCCGCTGGGCGATCCGCGCCGCCCATGTCGCCGCGGTCACCGCGCTGCCGGCCGGACTGTGGCGGCTCGGGCTGGTCCTGGGCTGGCACGGCGGGTACACCGACGCGGGCTACCACGCGGTGGGCTTCACCGGCTGGGACGCCGTCTGGCCGCTCACCCTGAGCGTGCTCACCGAGGCGCTGGCCCTGCTCACCCTCGGCCTGGTCCGGCCGTGGGGCACGGTGCCGCCGCGCTGGATCCCGTTCCTCGGCGGGCGCCCGGGCAACCCGCGCCGCGTCGTCCTGGCGGCCTCGCTGGGCGCCGCCGGGCTGACGGTGCTCTGGACGCCGTTCCTCGCCTGGTGGGCGATGTCGCACCCGAACATGACCCCGGTCGGGCACCTGCTGGTCGGCTTCCTCTACCTGCCCGCGGTCGCCTGGGGCCCGCTGCTGGCGGCGGTCACCGTCTCGTACCACCGCCGGCACCGCGCGGTCGGCGCCTGACTCCGGCCGCTACCCGTGCCAGGCCACCTCGGCGTCGGGCTGGTCGTCGGGCTCGATGCCGGGCTCGATGCCGGGCTCGATGCGAGGCTCGATGCCGGGCTCGTTGCGGGCGAGCGCGGCGAGGACGGTGTCGAGCAGCCCGGGGAAGCGCTGTTCCAGGTCGGCCGTCCGCAGGGCGGAGAACCGCCGGTTGGCCTCCCCCCGCTGGCTGATCACGCCGGACTCGCGCAGCACCTTGAAGTGGTGGCTGAGGGTGGAGGGCGCGACGTCGACCGGGAACGTGCCGCAGGCCCGTTCGGACTCGGCGCGCAGAACGCGCACGATGGTCATCCGGGTGGGGTCGGAGAGCGCGTGCAGAACGTCGTACAGGTCGATCTCCTCGGTCGCCGGGTGGGCGGGCGCCGGTCGGCGGCGGGTGCTGCGGGGCACGCTCAGACCTCCTCTGATCTGCGATGTTCGACAAACGCCGAAACAAACTGGTACCACTGTGCCACGGCAATTTCGCCGTTCGTCGAACATCGTAGTCGAGGGGGCCCGACATGCGCGCACTGGTGATGACCGCACCCGGTGGAGCCGAGAACTCCGAGATCCGGGAGATCGGGGCGCCACACCCCGGCCCCGGCCAGGTGGCGATCGACGTCGCCTGGGCCGGACTGAACTTCGTGGACGTGATGGCCCGTCGGGGCGACGGCGGCTACACCTCCGAGTGGCCGTACCTGCCGGGCAAGGAGGTGGCCGGTACGGTCCGGGAGCTCGGCGAGGGCGTCACCGGGCTGGCCGTGGGCGACCGGGTGGTCGCCGCGCCGGTCGGCGGCGGACTGGCCGAGGTCGTGGTCGCCGAGGCCGTACTGACCCTCCCCGTCCCGGACGGGCTGGAGCTCAGCACGGCCGCGGCCGCACCGCTCGGCCTCGCCACCGCCGTCCTGCTGCTCACCGACGCGGGCCGGCTGACCGCCGGCGACAACGTCCTGGTCCACTCGGCCGGCGGCGGCATCGGCAGCTCGGTCGCCCAGCTCGTCCCGCTGCTCGGCGGCGGGGGCACGCTGATCGGCACGGTCGGCCGCCCGGAGAAGGCCGCGGCCGCCGTCGCCCTCGGCTACCACCACGCCTTCGCCCGCGACGAGAAGCTCGCCGACGCCGTCCGCACCGCCACCGACGGCCGGGGCGTCGACCTGGTGCTCGACCCGCTGGGCACCGCCGCGCTGGAGCTCGACCTGACGGTCGCCGCACCCGGCGCCCGGATCGTCCTGTTCGGCAACGCGGGCGGCGGCGAGGTCAACGACCTGCCCCCGCTCGCCCGCCTGATGGGCGGCAACCTCTCCGTCACCGGCTTCAGCCACCGCGCCTTCGCCGCCACCGCCCCCGAGCGCCTCGCCCGGGCCATCCGCACCACCCTCGACCTGCAGGCCAACAGCGGCCTCAGCATCCCGCTCACCGAACTGCCGGGCCTGGAGGCCGTACCGGCGGCGCACGACGCGATGCAGGATGGGCAGGCCACCGGCAAGTACGTGGTGCGCGTGGGCGGTTGAGCCGAAGGGGACGGGGCGGTCAGACCGTGAAGACCGCCCCGGGATCGGCGTGCTCGACCGGCCCGGCGAAGCGGGCATAGGCCGGGCCGGATCGGCGTTGGGCGCGGCATGACCAAGATTCTGGTGATCGGCGCAAACGGCAGTGTGGGCAGGCACGTTGTGGCCTCGCTGGTCGAAGGCGGGCACGAGGTGCGGGCGTTGGTGCGGGCCGCCGCCAAGGCCGCGCTGCCCGCGGGGGTGGAGGCCGTCCGGGGCGATCTGGCGGCGCCGGAGAGCCTGGCGGCCGCGCTGAGCGACGGGGTGGAGGCCGTCTACCTGATGTGGCCCGGGATCCCGGTGCAGCCGCGGGTGGTGGAGCTGATCGCCGAGCACGCCGAGCGGGTCGTCTACCTCTCGACGGACGTGCCGGACCTCGCCGACGGCGAGCCGCCCGTGATCTTCCACCAGGAGATCGAGCGGCTGATCCGCAAGTCCGGCCTGGGCTGGACGTTCGTCCGGGCGATCGACTTCGCGGGCAACATGCTCGGCTGGGCCGACCAGGTCCGCGCGGGCGTCGTCCGCTGGCCGTACGGGCAGGCCCGCCGCTCGCTGATCCACGAGCGGGACATCGCGGACGTCGCCGTGCGGGCGCTCACCGAGGACGGGCACGACGGCGCCAAGTACCTGGTCACCGGGCCCGAGTCGATCGCCCACGCCGACCTGGCGCGGATCATCGGCGAGGAGCTCGGCGCCGAGGTCCGCTGGGAGGAGCTGGCGCCGGAGAAGGCCCGCGAGCAACTGACGGCGGCCTGGGGCAACGCGGCGTTCGTGGATTCCCGGCTGCGCGCCTGGGAGTCGTTCAGCCGTGAGCCGGAGCGGGTGACGGACACCGTGGAGCAGGTGCTCGGCCGCCCGGCCCGCAGCTTCCGCTCGTGGGTGCGGGAGCACGCGGAGGACTTCCGGTAGTCCGCCACGCGGCTCGTCCGGTCGGGGCCCGTACGGCAGGACGGGCCCCGACCGGAGGCGGAGGTCGGGTCTCAGGCGCCGAAGGTCAGCACCGCCTTGCCATGGAGCCGCCCGGCGCGCAGGGCCTCGACGGCCTCCGCCGCGCCGTCCCAGCTGCCGCGCCAGGTGATGCCCGGGTCCAACTCCCCTGCGGCGACGCGGTGGGCGAGCCAGCCGAGGTCCCGGCCGAGGCCGGTGCAGCCGAGCAGGAAGAAGGTCACCAGGCTGCGGTCGTGCCGCTGCTGGTCACCGAACAGCGCGCCGAACGGGAAGTCCTCCCCCTTGCCCGCGATGTGTCCGGCGGCGACCAGGGTGCCGCCCTCGCCCAAGGTGCCGTAGGCCTCGACCAGTTGGGGCCCGCCGACCAGCTCGACCACGCCGTCGACCGGGCGCGAGGCCTGCCCCGGCGCGCCGACCACCTCGTGGGCGCCCAGCCGCTCCAGCAGGGCGCGGTTCTCCTCGGGTGCGCCGGTGGAGGCGATCACGTGCGCCCCTGCGGCGCGGGCGAGTTGGACGGCGTACCGGCCGACACCGCCGGTGGCCGCCGTCACCAGTACGGTGCGGCCGAGCAGCGGCCCGGTGCGGTGCAGGGCGCGCAGGGCGGTGGCACCGGCGACCGGGATGGTGGCCAGCGCGGCCGGGTCGGCCCCGGTGGGTGCGACGCCGATCGACTCGGTGTCGACGGCCCGCAGTTCGGCCCAGGCGCCGGCGGGCATCAGGGTGACCACCGGAGTCCCGACCGCCGGGCCGGAGCCGTCGGCGGCGGCCCGCTCCACGATGCCGGCGGCGTCCCAGCCGAGGACCGTTCCGTCCGGGGCCGAGTCGAGGCCGAAGGCGACCTCACCGTAGTTGAGCGAGGTCGCGGTGACCCGGACCAGCGCCTGGTGCGGCGCCGGTTCGGGGTCGGGAGCGGTGCCGAGGCGCAGACCGCCGGGGGCCGAGCGGTCGACCAGGAGTGCACGCATGGAGGATCCTCCCCAAGATTCTGCCACTGAGTGGCATAAGCCTACAGGTGGCAATTGCTGCCCGGATACACTGGCCCCGATGACTCCCGAGAACCCCGCACTCCCGCTGCGCGAGCGCAAGAAGCTGCGCACCCGCCAGGCGCTGATCGACACCGCGCTGGAGCTGTTCGGCGAGCGCGGCTTCGACCGGGTGACGCTGGACCAGCTGTGCGAGGCGGTCGAGGTCTCCAAGCGGACGTTCTTCCGCGCGTTCAGCAGCAAGGAGGACGTCGCGGCGGCGCCCACCCAGGACCTCTGGACGGCGTTCCTGGAGGTGCTGGAGAACCGCCCGCCGCAGGGCCGGCCGCTGGTCTCGCTGTACGAGGAGGTACTGGCCGAGGCGATCGACCGGATGCCGAGCGAGGGGTGGGCCGAACGCGCCCTGGCGAGCCGGAGGTTGGCCGCCCTGACGCCCTCGATGGACGCCCACGGGCTGGCCTTCTGCGAGCGCGTCAGCCGGGAGGCGGTGGCCGTCACGGAGCGGCGGTTCACCCTGGACGCCGCCGAGGAGGGCGTCGCCGCCCTGCGCGCCCGGCTCGCGCTGGACATGATGCTCTCCGCCTTCCACCAGGCCCTCGCCGCCTGGGTGGCCCAGCCCTCCGGGCACACCCGCGAGGACCTCACCCGACGCCTCCGAGCGGCCTGCGCCGAGCTGCCGGGCGCCCTCGCCGCGACGGCGGAACCGCGCGGCGAACAGGCCGCGGACTAGCAGGCCCGCATTGCGCACTCCACGGGCGTGCGGAGACGCTTCCTAGGCCAGGTGGCGGCGAAGAAGCGCCGAACGGTGTGGCGAACCGTGGGGACCGAGACGGCGGGCGGCGGTGTCGGCGCACACGGCGGCGCTGTGCGGCGCCGGGCTGATCGCCACATCCCGCGCCGGGAAGGCGGTGCTGCACCGGCGCACGGCGTTCGGCGGCCTGCTGCTGCGGAACACCTCATGACGCGGCAGCCGGCCGCCTCAGTCCCGCTCGACCGCGAGCTCGATCTCCCGGTGCGTCTCGTCGCCCGGCACCGGCACGGACACGCCGGAGTGCTTGAAGCCGGCCCGCAGGTACATCGCCTCGGCGCGGGCGTTGTTCTCGTGGACGTACAGCCGGACGCGCTGGAGCCGGGGTTCGGCGAGCGACCAGGCCCAGTCCTGGGCGGCCCGGATCAGCTCGTGCGCGAGGCCGGTGCCGCGTGCCTCGGGGCGGACGTAGACGCCGACCACATGGGCCTGCGGGACGGTGATGACGTCGCCGCCGAGGGCGCCGTTCCCGCCGGGCTGCTCGACCAGCACGGTCATGGTGCCGAGCCAGCGCCCGTCGGCGGCCTCGGCGACGGCCTGCCACACGGACTCGCCCTCGGCGGCGCCGGTGGTGCGGTCCTGCCAGAACTCGTCGGGCTTGGCGGAGGCGTTCTCGTACGTGTCCAGGAAGGCGAGGTTCGCGATCGGGTCCTGCAGCGCCGCGAGGCGGATCTCCTTGACCCGCTCCCATTCGTCGGTCCGTACCCGTCTGATGATGGTGCTCATCGCACGATCATCACGAGCGCCGGGCCACGCCGACAAGCCCCTTTTCCGGGCCGCTGAGCCGAGGTTCCCCGCAGGCCGCGCCCGCACCCCGGCCCGTCCACCCTTTCACCGACCTCAGGGGCGCTTGAAGGCATCCACCGCGTGCTCGGGGACCTCGATCACGATCGAGTGCATGCTGTCGATCCGGGAGACGATCGCCTCGCGCGGCCCCTGGCGCCAGATGTCGCTGCCGTAGAAGGCGTCCTCCTGCTCGCGGTGCTGCCCGACGGAGTCGAACGCGCGGATCAGGTAGGCCTCTTCGTGGCCGTCCTCGGCGACCAGGGAGGCACCGTGGTCGACGACGCGGATGCCGGCGGCTTCGAGGAGGGGCACGGACTCCTCGGCCATCACACGGACGAAGTCGGCGCCGGTGCCGGGCTTCAGGCGGTAGGTGCGGATCTCCAGAATCACGGTGGCTCCCCCGGGAGTTGGTGCGGCGCGGCCCGGGGGCGACTCCTCCGGACCAGGGGGTGAGCCTAGTGGTGGCGGCGCACGGGGAGTCGGCCAGGCCGACTTCCCGTGCACGGCCCCAGGTCAGGCGGTCTTGAGGGTGCCGCCGTCGATGACGTGGTCGGCGCCATGGATGTTGCCGGCACGGTCGGACAGCAGGAAGGCGACCAGGTCCGCCACCTCCGCGGGCTCGGTGAGGCGCCCCGAGGCGATGCCGAACTGGCCGGGCAGGCCCGCGAGCAGGTCGCCGTGGCCCACCCCGGACGCGGCGGCCACCTTGCCGCCGAAGCCGTCCGGGTCGGTCCACAGCGGACTGGCCACGACACCCGGGGAGACGGTGTTCACGCGGACGCCGTGGGGCGCCAGCTCCTCGCTGAGCCGCTTGCCGAACATGGTCAGCGCCGCCTTGGCCTCCCCGTAACCGACCGGCGAACCGGTGGGCATGTGGGCGTTGACCGAGGAGATGTTCACGATCGCGCCCCGGCGTTCCAGGATGCTCGGCAGCGCCGCCTTGGTGGTCCACACCGCGCTGAACAGGTTGAGGTCGAAGAGCCGCTGCCACTGCTCGTCGTCGGTGTCCAGGAACCCTCCGAGGGACAGGCCGTCCGGGTCGCCCGCGCCGACGTTGTTGACGAGGAAGTCGATCCCGCCGACCGCTGCCAGCGCCTGGTCGACGATCGACCGCGCCCCCTCGCGGGTGCTCAGGTCGACGGACACGGCCGCGGCCGCGACCTCCTTCAGCTCCGGCGTGACGGTCCGGGCCGCGCCCACCACCCGGACACCCTCGGCGGCCAGGGTCCTGGCGATGGCGAGGCCGATGCCGCGGCTCGCGCCGGTGACCAGCGCGGTCTTTCCGTTGATGCCGAGGTCCATGGGTTCCCCTAGGTCGAATTCTTGAACTACAGGTCTAAAACTGGGGCGCAAAGAGGCCACCGCGCGGGGCGGCGTGCTTCAGAGGCCCGCCAGGGCCGTGTCGATGATCCGGAGGAGGACCGGCCGCTCGTAGGTCTTGACCATGACCCGCAGGCCCGCGAGGACGGTCTGGAGGTACAGGGCCTGCTCCTTGGCGTCGACACTCCGGCCGACGTCGCCGTCCCTCCGGCCCTGCTCGATGCGCGCGGCGAACAACCCGACCATGCGCTCCTCCATGCGGTGCACCGCGCGGGTGGCCTCCTCGTCCCGCCCGCCGAGCTCGGTGACGGTGTTCTGCGCCAGGCACCCGCGCCGGACCGGTCCGTCCAGGTCCATGTCCACGAGCAGCACGAAGTACGCGCGGAGGCGGTCCTTGGCGGTGCCCGGCCGCGAGAGGAACTCCTCGGTGATCTCCGCACCCATGCGGCCGTAGAGGTCCAGCGCCCGGGCGAACAGCTGCCGTTTGGAACCGAAGGAGTGGTAGAGGCTGCCCTTGGCCACCCCGGTCGCCTCGGCGAGGTCGGCCGGGGAGGTGTCGGCGTAGCCCTTGGTCCAGAAGGTCTCCATCGCCTGTGCGACGACGACGTCCGGTTCGAAGCTCTTCGGTCTGCCCACATCGCCACCGTAGTGATTATTTGACTCCGAGGTCAACTACTCGGGGCGGATGACGCGGCGAGGCCCCGACCGGTTGCCGGTCGGGGCCTCGCCCAGCCAAGGAGCCTGGTGGCTCTAGAAGTTCGGCTTGAGGAAGCTGCCGTAGGTGTAGGAGCCCCCAGCAATCCAGCGCGATGCGTGCAGCGTCGCCGGAGCGGAGGAGCTGCCGTTGAGCTGGAGCGACGAGTCCAGGTAGTAGTAGTCCACGCTCTCCGTCAGGCAGTCGGTCCAGGTGTAGCTGCCCGCGGCGAGCTTGATCGTGCTGCTCACGTACGGGGTCGCGCTGTAGAAGCCCCAGCCGTAGGAACCGGCGGCCAGGTCGAGGGTGCGCGACGTGCACTTGTGCGACAGGCCGCCACCGACCATCGTCGCCGCCGTGTTGTAGAGGGTGGTGGCCGCGGACGCGGACGTGGCGGTGGCGAGCACGCCCGCGGCGGCCACGGCGACCGCTGCGGTGGCGATCTTCTTGGTGAGCACGAGAAACCTACCCCGTTTCGATGGAAATGCTTCGAACTCATGTGTGTAGAACTGGAGTTCGTGCAGTCCCCGACTCTTCCAAGCAAGGTGATCGAACGTCAAGTCCCTTGCGCTGCATGGGTTGCGTCGCGCCACTTTGGCCGCAGGAGCGTTTAGGGATCTTGTATTGGAGCGTGGTGGCGTACAGATGGGAATTGGGGGCGGCATCAGCGACGCGGGACGCGGATGTCCCTAGAGGGGGGGTCGAGGAGCATCTGGTTTCCGCCAAAGACGGGAGGACCGGATTTCGCAGAGCGCACCGAAGAGGGCGGCGAGGAGGTTGAGGGTCAGGAGTCCGAGCATCGGTGGCGACTGCCGTCGCGGTTGCGCTTGAACTCGCGGAGGAGTGCGAGGAGGTTGATCAGAGTGCTCGCCGGGATGTTGCCGAGGTTGACGAGCCGGCGGCCGTTGAGGCTGGTCTCGCCCGGGTGGGCGGAGGGCCAGAGGAGGCCGAACTCGCGGCCTTCGGTGCGGAGTTCGACGATCAGTTCGGTGAGCTGTGGGCCGGTGAGGTGGAGGAGGGCGGGGTCGGCGGGGTGGATGGGGTGGTGGGCGCTCACACGCCACCGTCCAGCTCGAACCAGACGATCTTGCCCAGCTTCTGCGGGCTGACGCCCCAGCGGTGGGTGAGGCCGGCGACGAGGTGGAGGCCCCGGCCGGACTCGGAGAGGGGGTCGAGCGAGCGGGGTTCGGGGAGGACGGAGGAGCGGTCGGAGACCCCGACACGGAGGGTGTTGTCGCGGAAGAGGATGACGACCCCCGGAGAGGGGGTGTCGCCGTGGCGCCAGGCGTTGACGATGAGCTCGACCAGGCAGAGCTGGGCGTCGGCGATGCGGGACGGGTGCCAGCTGACGAGGGTCAGGGCGTCGTGGAGGGTGTCCCGGGAGAGGGTGAGGGAGGGGGAGTTGAGGTTGCACACAGGGATCTCCCAGAGGGAAAAGGATGCTGACGATCCGTTCGGTGATCGGTGCATCACTGACTGTAGGGCATCGCTACTCACATGTGCCACCTGATTCGGAAACATGGTCCACCCGTAGTCGCTGGACTGTTGACGGATCGGCATAGATGCTTGGGCCATGCCACCACGGACCACCCCAACAGCCCGGCAGGAACGGTTGGGCATCGAGCTGCGGAAGATGCGAGACAGCGCCGGCCAGACGACCGCTCAAGCCGCCGCCCTCTTCGGCCTGGACCGCACGAAGATCACTCAGGTCGAGAAGGGGCACTACCCCATCACGGCCGAGCGAGTCCGGACGCTCGCTGAATCCTTCGGTGAGACCGATACCGCGTTCATCGAAGCCCTTGCAGCCATGGCCGAGGACCGACGCAAGGGCTGGTGGGACGAATACCGGGGCTTCGTACCGCAGGGCTTTCTCGACATCTGCGAGTTCGAGCACCATGCGAAGGGCATGTACTCCTACCAAATCTGCCATCCGCCCGGGCCGATGCAATCGGAGCGGTACAGCCGCGCGATCTTCCAGGACAATCAAGTCCAGCTGACTCCGCGCGTAGTGGAAACACGTGTCGAGCAACGAATGCGGCGCTCTGAGATGCTGATGGCGAAAGGCATCCATCCCTACACGGCGATCGTCCACGAGGCCGCTCTCCGCATGCAGTTCGGCGGCCGGGATGTGGCACGGGAACAGTTGGACTGGATGCTGGAGTTGTCTCAGCTGCCACACGTCACGCTTCGAGTGATCAGCTTTGCAGCGGGAGGATTCAAGGGTCCCGGCCAGGCCATCAACTACGCCCACGGGCCCGTACCACGACTCGACACCGTCAGTTACGACTCCATGGAGGGGCCGATCTTCCTCCACCTGGCTGAGCACCTGGAGGAGTACCGCTCGGTCATTGAACAGATGACTGAGCGGTCTCTCTCGGTCGAGGACTCCCGCGATCTGATCGCGAAGATCAAGAAGGAGATATAGCCGATGGAGAACCGCTCCTGGATTCGGCCCAGTGCATGCTCCAACGCAAGCAACTGCCCGGAGGTAGCCGTCACTTCCGATGCCGTCTATGTCCGCAGCAGCCTTCTGCCCGACGCCATCGCCCAACTCACCCCCACCGAATGGCGCGACCTCGTCTCCGCCATCCGCAACGGGGAGTTCGACGTCTAACCCCCGACCGCACCGGCCGGCTCCCCCGGCCGGTGCTTCAATACACCACCATGAGCACAGAGATCGCCGACTTCGCCACCAGGATCGGACGCGAGGTCCACTCCTACTCCCGCGCGGGCCTCATGACCGGCACCGAATGGACCGTCATCTCCCGCGCCTTCCTCGACCACCTCAACACACTCTCCACCTCCGCCCCGGGCCTCAACTCCCCCGAGGCCAAGGCCGTCCTCAAGGACGCCGCCGAATCCGCCATCGGTGCCGTCTCCTTCGCGGCCTACTACCCCCGCGAGCACTTCCAGGTCTTCCTCGACTACGTGGACTTCGGGATGGAGTACGACCCCGAGCCCGGAAGCAGCGCACCACCCATCAGGGCCTTCCGGTGGATCGACGCCTTCTGCCTCGCGATCCTCACCGACTCCGTTTCCCGGCACGGCGAGGCCTTCGTCTTCACCTGGCAGGCCCTGACCCCGCCCAACGACCTCGCCACCGGCCTGCTCTCCCACTTCGTCGACGCCGTCGACCTCCCCTCCGACGTGGACTCCCACCCCGGCCTCCAGGCCCTCCACGCCCTCGCCACCAACGACCGCCCCACCTTCGACACGGCCGTCGCCGCCCTCCTCCACGTCACCCAAAGCCCCCTCCCCCTTCTCCCCCTCGCGCTCTCCGCCCTCGCCTACCGCACCCACCGGTGGCTGCCCTCCCCCGACACCGACCGCCTCCCCCACGCCCTCGTCACCAACTTCGAGGCCCCCGCCCGCGGCCCCGTCACCTGGCCCGCCCGCCTCGACCGCCCGGCCCCGCCGCGCCCCCTCCCCCCGACCACCGAGGTCAGGTTCGAGCAGGCGATCCAGGACGCGCTCAGCCCCTCCATCGCCCCCTCCGACGCCGTCGCCCACCTCGACTACGCCTTCTCCAAGCAGACTGCCCTCATCCGGTCCCGTGCCTCGCTCTCCCCCGACGTCACCGACGTCCAACTCGCCGGCCTCCGCCGCGCCTCACAGATCGGCGCCGCCCTCTTCCGACTCGCGCTCGCCGAGCCGGGCACCAGCGTCGACGTGGTCATCGACGGCCGTACGCTCACCCTCCCCGCCACCCGGGACGACAGCACCCACCCCGGCCGCTGGCACCTCGCGCTCAACTACGCCCTGATCACCGGCGTCCGCGAGGACCTCGCCCCGCTCGTCCTCGCCGGCCCCGCCGTCTCCCAGGACGACCGCACCGCGTACGCCGCGTACCGCGTCGCCCTGCACGACCACCTCCGGGCCGTCGACCCCGCCCCCGCCATCGAGAAGGCCCTGCGCGAGGCCGCACTCGCCGAGCGGCAGGGCTTCCCCCCGATGCCCGTCGCCCTCCTCGCCCAGCTGGTCGACGGCGACGAGACCGGCTTCAACCTCGCCCTGCTCGACTTCCTCGAAGCCCACCGCGACCACTACTCCGTCGCCGACCGCCCCACCGACCCCGAAGCCGCGATCAGCCTCGACGCCCTCGCCCTCGCCTGTCACGCTCGCCGCCGCGGCCGGGCGATCCGCGTCGAGTCCCCGTACCTCCCGGTCCGGCTGCTCCTCGATTCGGATCACGGCCGCTGAGCTGCTAGTCTTCTTCTCGTCGCGAGGGAGATGATTCCTCGTCAGGCGTCAGCGGTGCTACCAGAGCACGTCCTACTTTCAGTAGGAAGAGTCCGTGCAACCCGGGCCTGGCGCTCCACAGTCGGACGGGCCCGGCACCTTCACAGGTGCCGGGCCCGTCCGCGTTGCCGCAGGATCGCGTTGCCGCAGGATCGCTCAGGGCCGCTTCATGGTCCACAGCTGACGCGGGCCGCCATCGCGGAACCACGTCACCACGGGGACGGCGTTCGCCTGGGCTTCGATGACACGGTTCCCGTCCACCAGCTCGGCGATGACGTACTTGTCGCCCACCGCACCGAACACCCACAGCTGGGTCGGGACGTTGGGGTTGCACGCCGGCATCGGGATCTGGTCCCCGCGGTTCGGCAGCGCCTGGAGGCAGCGGCCGGGCCTCGCCTTGCTCTCGATCAGGAACGCCCGGCCGACGGGGCGCAGGAACCAGTCCCGGGAGGCCGCGGTTTCGGACGCGTAGGTGATGGCGGTGTCGCCCCCGAGACCGTTGGTCTCCTCCTGTGCCGTTCCCTCGAACCCCCTGACCGCCTCCGCGATTCGGAGCACGGTCGCTGAGCTGCTAGTATTCATCTCGTCGCGAGGGAGATGATTCCTCGCCAGGCGTCAGCGGTGCTACCAGAGCACGTCCTACTTTCAGTAGGAAGAGTCCGTGCAACCCGGGCCTGGCGCTCCACAGTCGGACGGGCCCGGCACCTTCACAGGTGCCGGGCCCGTCCGCGTTGCTATCGGCGGCTCAGGACGGGTTGATGTCCCACAGCTGACGCGGGCTGCCGTCGAAGAGCGTCTCCAGCACGGGGTTGCCGGTCGGGGTCGCCTCGATGACCCTGTCCTGGTCGCGCTGCTGGGCGATGGTGAACTTGGGGACTAGGACCAGCGCCCGATGGCACCTGACCGCGTGATCCCTAGGCTCACTGCCACCGGTGTCCACGGCCACGGACCGCTCACCGACGCCCCCTCGCCTCGCGCACCTGGAGCCAGAACCATGCCGACCGACGCCACCGCGCACATCCGCATCGCCCGCCCCTCACGGGACTTGGAAGCAGCCGAGCGCTTCTGGGTCTCGGGGCTCGGCCTCGACGTCCTGTACCGGCACACCACGGACGGCACCCCCGGCGAGCACTCGCTCCTCATGGTCGGCTGGCCCACCGCCGCCTGGCACCTGGAACTCGTCCACGACCCGGCCGCGCCCGTCGAACCACAGCCGACCGCCGAGGACCTGCTGGTCGTCTACCTCGGCGAGCCCGTGAGCGACTCGCTGGTGGAGCGGCTGGAGCAGCACGGCGGCAAGCGGGTGCCCGCGCACAACCCGTACTGGGACACCTGGGGCGTCACCGTCCAGGACCCGGACGGCTACCTGCTGGTGCTGTCCACCCGCTCCTGGTCCAACGCGTAGGCCTGCGGCAGGCGTCCAACAACACGGCGGCGACATCGTGTTGTCGAGACAGTGGTGCCCGGCCGTCCGACTCCGTCGCCGGAGTGCTGTTCGCGCTGATCGCCGGCCCGCTCACTCGTCCTCGTCGCTGCGGATCAGGGTCCATCCTTCCAGCCTGACGATACGAATTCCCGCATCCAGAAAACGGCCAGATCCCATCGCTTCCGAACGAACCCGGCGGAAGCCGGTTTTCCGCTCTCGGAGGCCGGGGTAGTGCGGAGACGTTCGCACTCCGACGATTCCCATGCCCGATGCGGAGGCGAACCTTTGAGATGCCTACGGAAGGATTTCCCGTGAACAGGATCGTCCGCAACGCCCTCGCGACCGTCATCACCGCCGGCGCGCTCACCGCCGCCGTCGCCCCCGTCGCCATGGCCGCCGAGCAGACCCAGTCGGTGGCCGGGGTGCAGGCCCAGGTCAGCAACCCGAAGACGGTCAAGGCCGCCGCCTACAACCAGGCCCGCAGCATCCTCGCCCAGGCCGGCAGCCAGACGGCCGCCAAGTCCCACCCGGCCCATGGCACCAGCGACGTCCCCGTCTCCTACGGCACCAGCCTGCTCGCCGCCGCCCGCGACGAGTTCCGCAACGCCGACAAGAACCTCCCGGCCGGCCAGAAGAAGTCCGACATGTCGATCCCGCACTACAACGCCATCCACAGTGCCGCCAACACCATGGGCATCGACCGCTGGTGACCCATCCGGCCTGAGGTTCGCACACCCTCTGGACGGGGCCCGGCTCTCCTTCGCGAGACGGAGAGCCGGGCCCTTCGCCGACAGGAGGACCGACGCCGTATTCAAGCTCCCCGAGGGCCCGGGCGATCTCACCCGGCTCTACCGGGCCTTCGAGGAGAAGGCCCTCTGCGGCAACCCGGCCGCCTCGGGCTGGCCCTCGGCAGTCTCCGCGCGCCCCGCGCGCTCAGGCCTCCTGGGTGCGTGGCGCCCGGTCGGCGCTGAGGAACGACCGGCGGAGCGGGGCGGCGGTGGCGAAGACGAACAGTCCGAAGAGCGTCATCACCGGCAGCCCGACGAACCGGAGGTAGTCGAGCGGATGGTGCGTCAGGCCGTCCCAGTTGCCCCACCAGTTCGCGACCAGGTCGGCGACCATGATGCCCGCGCCGAGCGGCGGCCCCGCCGGGCGGGCCCGAATAACCAGCACGGCGGCGATCGGATCGAGCACGAGCAGGGTGTGGAAGAGCAGTTGACTCTCCAGCGGCCACGCCCGGTAGGCGTGCAGTCCACCGCTGAGCACGTCGAAGGCGTGCACCCCGGCCCCCTCGACGAACCCGATCACGTACACCGCCGCCACCCACCACACCCAGCGCGGCTGCGCTCCCCAGCGCCCACGGTTCCCCTGCTGCATCGGACCAGCCTAGAAGCGCGGCTCGGTGGTGGTGTTCAGCCCCTAGGGTCCGAAGACGGACGCTGGAAGTCCGCTCCGGGGCCGGGCTGCTTGGGCAGGACCCGGGGCTCGCTCAGGCTGCCGTCGGGGAGGACGTCGAAGACGGTGAGGTTGTTGCGGCCGGTCACGGTGATCTGGTCCGGGCCGGACCAGTCGATCCGGACGAAGTCGCCGCCTCTGGTGCTCCAGGTGCCCATGCTCCAGTGGCGGGCGGACCAACCGCTGCCGGCCTCCAGCTCCACCTGGTAGATCGGGTCGATCGAGAAGGCGACGTTGGTGACGGTGAGCACCCGGTCGGGGCGGTTCGGGCTGACGAAACGATCCTCCCGGCCCCCGTGACCGCTGAACACGAGGGACAGGCCCAGGACCGGTACCCCGGCGACGGCGAGGGGTACCAAGAGGACCGCGCAGCCGATCTGCGAGAACCGGGTGCGGAACTCGAGCTCGACCACCAGCGAGACCACGATCAGCACCACCGCCGCCCCGATCAGCAGCCTCGGACGGTTGAGCCAGTGCTCGACCACCACCAGGCCGCCCGAGCGGGAGGCGTGCCAGCCCGGCAGGTACGCCAGCAGCGCGACGAGCGCCACGCCTCTCAGCCCCCAGGCAATCTGTCTGCGACGCCTCGCCGTCATCCGTCCCCCGGGCGGTCTTTTGCCGATCTTTGCGCGGACTTTACTACAGGAGGCTTCCGCGCCCGGGGGTTGTTGACGGCCCCTCCGTTACGGGACCAGGGACTCACCGGCCCGGGAGGCAGGTCTCCCCGCCTCCCGGGCCGCACCGATGGCTGCCGGCCGTACCCCCGTCACCGCCGGTAGAAGACGCTCCGCGACCAGACGTAGCCGACCAGCGTGAGGCTGGTGCACCAGGCGAGGGCGATCCAGCCGCTGTTGCCGATCCCGGTGCCCATCAGCAGGCCGCGCAGGGTCTCGATCATCGGGGTGAAGGGCTGGTACTCGGCGAACCACCGGAGCCCGGTCGGCATCGAGTCGGCCGGGACGATGGCGCTGCCTATGAAGGGCAGGAACTGCAGCGGCATCGGCATGTTGCTGGCGCTCTCGACGGTCTTGGCCACCAGACCGATGCCGGCCGAGATCCAGGTCATGGCGAAGGTGAGGAAGAGCAGCAGGCCTCCCGCCGCCAGCCATTCGACCGGGCCGGCGGTGGGCCGGAAGCCCATCGCCAGGGCGACGCCGACCACCAGGACCAGTCCGATCATGGTCTGCACGACGCTGCCGACCACGTGCCCGGCCAGGAAGGCGGAGCGCGATATCGCCATCGTGCGGAAGCGGTTGACGATGCCTTCGGTCATGTCGGTGCAGATGCCGATCGCCGTGACCAGCGACCCCGAGGTGGCCGCCATCAGCACGATCCCGGGCGTCACGTAGTCGATGTAGCTGCCGCCGCCGATGCCGACACCGAGCGCGCTGCCGTAGGCGTAGTTGAAGAGCAGCAGCATCATCACGGGCATCACCACGACCGCGAAGGTCAGGGACGGGTACCGCAGTGCGTGCTTGAGGTTCCGGCGCAGCATGGTCAGCGAGTCGCTGACCGCATAGGTGGTCGCGCTCATCGCGCACCCTCCCCGGTGAGTTGCAGGAAGACGTCGTCCAGGTCGGCCGTCTCGACGACCAACGACTCGGCGCGCACGGAGGCGTTGTCGAGCGTGTCCAGCACGGCCTTCACGGTGACCACGGAGTTGTCCCCTGGGATGTCCAGTCGCAGCGCCTCCGCGTCGGCGGTGGCGTAGTCGAACAGCGTGGCGGCGGTGTCCAGTTCGCGGGCGTCCGCGAACTGGAGCCGGATCCGACCGCCGGGGACGAACCGCTTCAGCTCCTCGGCCGTGCCCTCGGCGACGATCCGGCCGCCGTCCAGGACGGCTATCCGGTCGGCGAGTTGGTCGGCCTCCTCCAGGTACTGGGTGGTGAGGAAGATCGTCACGCCGTGGTCGGCCACCAGCCCCCGGATGATCTCCCACATGGTGCGCCGGCTGCGCGGGTCCAGCCCGGTGGTCGGCTCGTCCAGGAAGATCACCTTCGGGTCGCCGACCAGGGTCATCGCCAGGTCGAGCTTGCGCCGCATGCCGCCTGAGAAGGTCACGACGGGCTTGCGCGCGGCCTCGGTGAGATCGAAGCGCCGCAGCAGTTCCTCGGCCCGCCTCCGCCCCTCCCGACGGCGGAGGTGGTTGAGGTCTGCCATCAGCATCAGGTTCTCCTCTGCGGTGAGGAGGTTGTCCACCGCCGAGAACTGGCCGGTCACCCCGATCGCCCTCCGCACGCCGTCGGCCTCGCGGACCACGTCGTGGCCGGCCACCTGGACCGAGCCGCCGTCGGCCGGGATCAGGGTGGAGAGGATCTCCACGGTGGTGGTCTTGCCCGCGCCGTTCGGCCCGAGCAGGGCGAACACCGTGCCCGCCGGGATGGACAGGTCGATGCCCCGCAGGACCGCCTTGTCCCCGTAGGACTTGGTCAGCCCGACCGCCGAGATCGCCGTCATCAGGCCCTCCGGACGGTGATGCTGCCGACCTGGGTGGTGGCACGGATCTCGACGGTCTCCTGGGCGTCGCCCGGGCCCTGCGCCGGGCCGAGGTCGTTGCGGACGGCGCCGAACTTGCTGTGCACGTCGAGCCAGGCCGCCGTGCCCTCCGCGATGCCGACCTCGATGTCCCCGACGCCGGCCTGCAGGTTGATCTTGCCCCGGACGACCTGGCCGAGCCGGATGTGCCCGTTCGCCGTCTTGGCCTCCACGCCCGCCCCGGCGGCGCCGACGTGGATCCGGCCGTTGGAGGAGTTGGCCGTCAGCTCGCCCCGCACCTCGTCGATCTCGCTGTCGCCGTTGCTGTTCTTGACCGTCAGCCGGCCGCCGACGGTGCCGACCTCGATCCGGCCGGAGCCGGTCACCTCGGCGTTCCCGGCGACGGTGCCGAGCCGGATGTCCCCCATGTCGGTCTTGATCCGCACGTGCTCGGCCCGGTCGAGCTGGATCCGGCCCATGGAGGTCTTGATCCGGCAGTCGCCGAGCCGGCCCTCGGTGACGAAGTCCGACATCGGGGACTCGGCGTGCACCTCGGAGCCGACGGGCAGCTCGACCGTGATCTCGATCGAGCCCTTCCGGCTGGAGAACACGGTGCGCTGCTTGGGGCCCTTGAGGGTGAGCCGACCGCCGGAGAAGTCGACCTGGGTCAGCTCGGCGGCCTTGATGTCGGCGTCCCTGGCCGCGCTCGTGGGCCGGACCTCGACCACCGCGTCGGTGCGCTTGCTCGCCCGGATCCACACCGAGCCGATTTCGAAGTCCAGGGCGACGGAGATCGGTCCGTCGGTCTCGTACGTAGGCATGGCTGTCCCGTCCTCTTGGCTCGTGTGGGTGTTCCCGCTGGTCGGAGCGGGGGTGACGTTGCAGGGGCAGATGTGCGGTGGTGCGGAAGTGTCAGTGGACCCAGCCGGTGAAACCCTGGCCGCCGACGCTGCGCGTGGTGCGGCTGCCGAGGTCGGCGGCCGAGCGGGCGACCGGCCGGCCGCCCTCCACCGCGCCGGCGACGGCCCGGACCAGCCAGGCGTTGAGGGAGAGGCCTTCCTGTCCGGCGGCCTCCTCCGCCCTGGCCTTGAGGTTGGCGGGCAGGCGCAGGTTGATCCGGGCGGTGCCCGCCTCGTCCGCCTCCGGCGCCACCGGCAGCACGGATGGCATCATCGGTGGCGCCATCGACGGCGCTATCGTCGCTGCCGGGGGCAACACGTCACCGTGGAAGGCGTCGGCGCCGGGCGGCGCCGTCACCACGAACTCGGGATCGAGGCCACGCAGCCGCACGTCCACCGAGCCCGGCGCGAGGTCACGGGTGACTTCGCCCATGGCGGCCGAGAGGGCGTTGAGCAGGGTGAGCCGCACGGCCGACTCCAGCGGGAGCGTCAGTCGCTCGGCCAGCGCGCGCGCTTCGTCCCCGCCGGTGGCGGCGGCCACCGCGAGCTCGTTCCGGAGGTTTTCGACGTACGGCGTGAGGTCCATGGCTAGAGCATCGCACAGCCGTGATGCCATGTCGAGCCATTTCTGGCGTCACTTTGATGCCATGAGGCGAGAGGTCTGGCACCACCGACGGAAACGGCCCCGCCGACCGAGGTCGACGGGGCCGTTCACCGGCGCGGACGCCAGCCGGACGCCGGCGGAATCGTCAGCGCTGCTGCCAGCCCGCCAGGTAGGAGTCGATCTCGCCGACCAGCCGCGCCTTGCCGGCCTGCTCCAGGAAGGAGGCCTCGACCGCGTTGCGGGCCAGCGCCGCCACCCCGGTCTCGTCCAGCCCCAGCAGCCGCGCCGCCACCGCGTACTCGGTGTTGAGGTCGGTGCCGAACATCGGCGGGTCGTCGCTGTTGACCGTCACCAGCAGCCCTGCGTCCACCATCCGCTTGATCGGGTGGTCCTCGATCCGCTCGACGGCCCGGGTGGCGATGTTGGAGGTCGGGCAGACCTCCAGCGGGATGCGGTGCTCGCCCAGGTGGTCGAGCAGCGCCGGGTCCTTCACCGCCTGGGTGCCGTGCCCGATGCGTTCGGCGCCGAGTTCGCGGATCGCGTCCCAGACCGTCTCCGGCCCGGTGGTCTCACCGGCGTGCGGGACGGAGCGCAGGCCGGTCGCGCGCGCCCGGTCGAAGTACGGCTTGAACTGCGGCCGCGGCACACCGATCTCCGGACCGCCCAGGCCGAAGCTGACCAGGCCCTCGGGGGCCAGCTCGGTGGCGAGGCGGGCGGTGATCTCGGCGGCCTCCAGCCCGGCCTCGCCGGGGATGTCGAAGCACCAGCGCAGCACCACGCCGAGGTCCTTCTCGGCGCGCAGCCGGGCGTCCTCGATCGCCTCCATGAAGGCCACGTCGGGGATGCCGCGCTTGACCGAGGAGTACGGGGTGAGGGTCAGCTCGGCGTACCGGATGTTCTGCCGGGCCATGTCCTCGGCCACGCCGTAGGTGAGCGCGCGGACGTCCTCGGCGTCGCGGACCAGGTCCACCACGCTCAGGTAGACGTCGATGAAGTGCGCGAAGTCGGTGAAGGTGAAGTACTCCGCGAGCGCCGCCGGGTCCGTCGGCACCTTGGAGTTCCCGGCGTGCCGGGCGGCCAGGTCGGCGACGATGCGCGGCGAGGCCGAGCCGACGTGGTGGACGTGCAGTTCCGCCTTGGGCATCCCGGCGATGAACGCCTCGATGCTCCGGTCCGCGGCGCTGCCGCCACCGGTGGGGTTTCCGATCCGACTTCCGTCCGGCTGGACCACGGTGGTTCCCTTCTCCTTCTGCTCCGCGCTTCTACGCGCGTATCGCGGATGTCGGCCCAGGATAGGCCCAAACCCGGTGCGCCGGGCGGGGGGTCACCCCCCGAGCGCGGACGCCACGGTGTGGATCAGCAGTCCGGCCAGCGCGCCGACCACGGTGCCGTTGATCCGGATGAACTGGAGGTCCCGCCCGACGTTGGCCTCGATCTTGCGGGAGGCCTCGTCGGCGTCCCAGCCCGCCACCGTCTCGGAGATCAGCGAGGTGATCTCGGCCCGGTAGGTGTCGACCAGGTACTGGGCGGCGTCCTGCAGCCAGCCGTCCACCTTGGCCTGCAGCTTGGCGTCGGTGGCCAGGCGCTCGCCGAAGCGGCTCACGCCGTCGCGGATGCGCCGGCGCAGTTCGCTGTCCTCGTCCTCGGCCGCACCCATCACCAGGGTGCGCACGGCCGCCCAGGTGGAGTTGATCAGATCCTGCACCTCGGGGCGGGCCAGCAGCTCGCCCTTGGCCCGCTCGACCCGGGCGATGGTCTCCGGGTCGGTCTGCAGCTCGGTGGCGAAGTCGGCGAGGAAGTTGTCGATCGCGCCGCGGGCCGGGTGGTCGGGGTCGTCCCGGATGTCGGTGACGAAGCGCAGCAGCTCCTTGTAGACCCGCTCGCCGACCTGGTGGTCGAGGAACTTGGGCGTCCAGCCCGGGGTCTTCTGGGTGACCTTCCGGACCACGTCCTCGTGGTTGGCGGTCAGCCAGCCGTGCGCCCGGACGGTGACCAGGTCCACCACCCCGCGGTGCCCGCCGTCCGCGACCACCTTGCCCAGCATCCGGCCCATCGGCTCGGCCACCGAGGTGGCGGCGGCCCGCCTGGTCACCGCCTCGGCGACCACCGCCCGCACGTCGTCGTCGCGCAGCACCGCGAGCAGGCCGCGCAGCGCCGCCGAGGCCTCCTTGGTGACCCGCTCGGCGCTGCCCGGCGCGGCCAGCCACTCCCCCAGGCGGCGGCCGACGCCGAGCGCGGCGAGCCGGCCGCGCACCACGTGGCCGGCCAGGAAGTTGTCGCCGACGAACTCGCCGAGCGAGCGCCCGAAAGCGTCCTTCTTGGTCGGGATGATCGCGGTGTGCGGGATCGGCAGGCCGAACGGACGCCGGAACAGGGCCGTCACCGCGAACCAGTCGGCCAGCGCGCCGACCATGCCCGCCTCGGCGGCGGCCGCCACGTACCCGGCCCAGGCGCCGGCGCCGGCCGCCTTCGCCCAGGTGGAGAGGGCGAAGACCAGGGTCGCGAAGGCCAGCAGGCCGGTCGCGATGGTCTTCATCCGGCGGACGCCGCGTCTCTTCTGCTCGTCGGCCGCGGTGAACCGGACCCCGGGGCCGGTCCCGCTGAAGGCTTCGTCACTCACCCCGCCAGTCTGCCCGGTGCCCGGCGCGGACGGGGGCGTGCCCCGCGATCACACGCTCCGACCCGCGATCACACGCTCCGGTCGGCTCGCCCCCCGTTCACCGAGTTGGCGAGCCGGCGCCACGCC
This sequence comes from Kitasatospora sp. NPDC053057, assembly GCF_044546945.1. Lineage (NCBI taxonomy): Bacteria > Bacillati > Actinomycetota > Actinomycetes > Kitasatosporales > Streptomycetaceae > Kitasatospora > Kitasatospora sp. NPDC053057. The sequence goes on from NZ_JBITZP010000008.1 coordinate 111,919, forward strand.
GGGTGGCGCCGCAGCCCACGCCGCAGCTGTTCCGGGACGATGCCGCGCCACAGCTGCTGGGCGAGGTTGAGCGGCGGGGCGGCCTCGAACACCGGCTCCTCGCGCAGCAGGAACAGCTCGTCCGGCAGGCCGAGCCGGGCGTCCCGGAACGCCGGGTAGCCCGCGTAGTGCCGCCGCCCGTCGACCACCACCGGCGGTTCGCCGTGCGCGGCCTCGTAGCGGATCTGGTCGCGCAGCGCCTCCGGCCGTACGGCGGCGGCGAGTTCGAGCCGCAGCCGGGCGGCGACCGGCAGCCGGTGGTACACCGCGCGGGCGCCGAACCGCTCGACCATCCGGCCGACCTCGGCGCACACCCGTCGCTGCAGCCCGTCGTCCAGCAGCAGGAAGCCTTCCTGGAGCAGCCGGGGCACGTCCCAGGCGAAGCTGCGGGCCCGGATGGCGTCCAACTCCTCTCCGGGTTCGGCCAGTTCGTCGGCGACCTGCTGCAGCGCGGCGATCCCGCGCAGCCGGTCCGGCACCGAGGCCCGCTCGGTGACGTTGCCCCGGTCCTCGCGCAGCACCAGGAAGTAGCAGTCGTAGTCGGCGAGGACGGACACCCGGCCCGCCCGCAGGCAGGCCTCCAGGGTGAACGGCTGGTCCGAGAAGACCTTCAACCCCTCGTCGCGGCGCAGCCCGTGGCGCCGGATGAGGTCGAGCCGGAACAGCTTGGTGTCGGCCAGCGCCCAGGCCAGCGCCGAGTCGGTGAAGCCGATCGACTCGGCGTCGGCGTGGAAGATGCCCTGCGGCACCAGCCGCCCGTTCACCCCGACCTGCTTGGGCACCACCACGTCCGAGCCCCAGGCGTCCGCGGCCGCGACCAGCCGCTCCAGCGCCTCCGGGCCGAGCCAGTCGTCGGCACCGAGGAAGAGCACGAAGCGGCCGCGGGCCATCGCCAGGCCGCGGTTGGTGGGGCCGGCCGGACCGCCCGAGTTGGGCTGGTGGACCACCCGGAACAGCCCAGGGTGCCGGGCGGCGTACTCGTCCAGCAGCACCTCGCCGCCGTCTGTGGAGCCGTCGTCGACGACCACCACCTCCAGCCGCCCCGGCGCCAGGGACTGCCCGACCAGCGAGTCCAGGCACGCGGTGAGGTACGGCATGGTGTTGTAGACCGCGACCACCACGGTCACGTCGGGTACGGTCATCGGGCGGCGGGCCTCCGGGGTGCGGTCGAGCGGAACCTCGCACCGTCAACTCGGTCGCCCGCCGGGGAGTCACGTGCCCTCCCCGGACGGGTGACCGGATCCGAACGCGCGCCCGAACCATCAGCCGGTCGCGGCCCTCGCGCACATCCGCCCGAACCATCAGCCGGTCGCGGCCCTCGCGCACATCCGCCCGACCGGACTAGCCGATCGCGACCTTCGCGTACATCCGCGCGATCACGTCCTCGATGGCCGGCTCGCGCACCGAGAGGTCCACCAGCGGGTACCGCGCCGCGACCTCCGCCACGATCGGCGCCGCGCTCTCCCGCGCCGGGAAGGCCAGCCACTGGCGCGGCCCCTCGACCTTCACCACCCGCGCCCCGGCCACCTCGATCGGCGGCCGGGCCTCGGCCAGATCGACCACCAGCGTCCGCTCGCTGCGCCCGGCGGCGTGCAGCCCGTCCAGCCCGCCGTCGTGGACGACCCGGCCGTGGTCGATCACCATCACCCGGCCGCAGAGCTGCTCGATGTCGGTGAGGTCGTGGGTGGTGAGCAGCACCGTGGTGCCGCGGTCGCGGTTGACCTCGCGCAGGAACTCGCGCACCTTGCCCTTGCTGACCACGTCCAGGCCGATGGTCGGCTCGTCCAGGTAGAGCACCTGGGGGTCGTGCAGCAGGGCGGCCGCGAGGTCGCCGCGCATCCGCTGGCCGAGTGAGAGCTGCCGTACGGGCGTGTCCAACAAGCCTTCCAGGTCGAGCAGTTCGACGCAGCGGCCGAGGTTCTCGCGGTACCGCCGGTCGGGGATCCGATAGATCCGGCGGGCGAGTTCGAAGGAGTCGCGCAGCGGGAGGTCCCACCACAGGGTGGTGCGCTGGCCGAAGACGACGCCGATCCGGCGGGCCAGCGCGACGCGTTCGCGGGCCGGGTCGACCCCGGCGACGCGCAGCCGGCCGGAGCTGGGGACGAGGATCCCGGTGAGCATCTTGATGGTGGTCGACTTCCCGGCGCCGTTGGGGCCGATGTAGCCGACGCACTCGCCGGCCTCGACGGTGAAGCTGAGGCCGTCCACCGCGCGCACCTCGCGCTTGACCCGGCTGAACCGGCCGGTGCGGGCGCGCACGGTGAAGGTGCGGTGGACGTCCTGGAGTTCGATCGATGCCATGGGGGTTTCCTTACGAAGAACGGGAGTTCAGCTGCCGGTGCCGCGGTAGGCGCGCAGTCCGGCCCGCCAGGCGGCCCCGGCGGCGGCGACGCACAGCGCGGCGGCGACCGGGGAGGCGTACTGGAAGGCGGTGGGCAGTCCGAGCGGGTCGGGCCGGTCGAGGATGCGCAGGCTGGGCAACCAGTTGACGAAGGCCAACGGGACGCCGAAGACCACCCCGGCGACGAGTTCCTTGGCGAAGATGGTCGGCGGGTAGTGGAGCAGGGTCGCGCCGCCGTAGGTGAAGGAGTTCTGGATCTCCTTGGACTCGCCCCACCAGAACTGGACGGTGGCACCGCCGACGTAGATCGCGCCGAAGATGACGGTGCCGCACACCAGCAGGACGGGCACCAGCAGCACCCGGTCCCAGGTCCAGTGCACGTCGAGGGCGGCCAGCGACCAGGCGAGCACGATCACGGCCTGGAGCGGGCGGCCGAGCCGGCGCAGGCTGAAGCGTTCGGCGCACAGTTGGGAGAGCGCGGGGGCGGGGCGAATCAGCATGGTGTCCAGCGAGCCGTTCATGATCCGCACGCCGAGGCCGTCGGCCGAGCCGACCAGCAGGTTGGCCATGCCGAGGGAGAAGGTCGCGGTGGCGTAGAGGAAGGCGATCTCCGGCAGGTTCCAGCCGCCGAGCCGGTCGGTGTGCCGGAACATGATCACCAGGACGACGAAGTCGAGGGAGTGGGTGACCAGGCTGGCCAGCAGGTTCAGGAGGAAGGAGGCCCGGTAGGCCATCATCGAGCGCATCCACATCCGGGCGCACAGCCACCAGGAGCGGACCGCCCAGGACGTCCGGGCGAGGAACGGCTCGGCGGTGAAGGACTCAGCCACCCTGCACCACCACCTTCCGGGTCGCCAGCCACTGCGCACCCCGCCCGGCGGCCAGCAGCGCGGCCGCCCAGCCGAGCTGGAAGCCCAGCGCCGGGAGCAGCCCGGCGCCGTCCGCCCGCTCCAGGAAGACGTCGGTCGGCACCTTGACCAACGCCGCCCAGGGCAGCAGCGGGGCGACGGTGCCGAGCCAGCCGGGGAAGAGCGCGATCGGCAGCAGCATCCCGGAGAAGAACATCGAGACCACCAGCATCACCGCGCGCACCCCCTCCGAGTCGTGCAGCCAGAAGCCGGTGATCGAGACCAGGAACCGCAGCCCGAAGCTGACCAGCACCGCGAGCAGGACGGAGAGCAGGAAGAAGACCCAGGTCAGCGGGTGCTCGGGCATCCGGGTGCGGAACACCAGCGCCCCGACCAGCATCGGCACGGTGCCGCGGACCAGCGCCTGGAAGGCGGCCCGGCCGAGGTCGGTGGCCAGCCACCAGCCCTGGAAGTCGACCGGGCGGTAGAGGTCGACGGCGATGTCGCCGTTGCGGAAGCGGTCCTGGAGCTCGTCCTGGAAGCCCCCGCCCCAGACGGCGACGGTGACCAGCAGGCCCTGGCTGGCCCAGATGTAGGTGACGGCCTGGCTCTGGTCGTAACCGCCGAGGTTGGGGCGGGCCTGCCAGAGGGCGAGGAAGGAGGAGGCCAGGATGATGCCGAAGACGGTGTTGGTGAAGGTGCCGGCCAGGGTGGCGGCCCGGTAGGTGGAGTAGCGGCGGAAGGCGCCGCGGGCGACGGCGGCGTACAGCCCGGGAGCGGATCCACCGGAGGCGGACCCGGGGGCGGATCCACCGGAGGTATCAGGGGGCCTCGCCCCGACGAGCGCTGCGTTCTGCATATTGTCTCCTTGTCGACAAATACGGGCAGATGGCAACCCGTAGACGTCCGCGCACACCCCAGCGGCTCCGACCGGCCGTACCCGGGGGTACCGGGCGGGCGGGCGGAGCTGTCAGAAGTCAGCGCGCTATGCGATTTGCACCTTTCACCGTACCGCCGAGCCCCACCGCCCGCACCCGGATTTCCGACGCACCCCGGGGCGCACGACGCCGCCCGCGCAACCGCGCACCTCAGACCCCCGCGGCCGCTGAACCCACGTCAAATAGCAGATAATCCCGTCATGACGTTGAGCACCCGCCGCCAGGCCAAACGGGCCGCCCGCCGCGAAGCCCGCCGCGCCCTCCCCCTCTGGCGCCGGCTGCTGCCCACCTGGCGAATCACCCTCGGCACCCTCACCGCACTGCTGCTGCTCGCCGTCGGCGCCTTCGCCGTGCTCTACGTCATCGTCCCGGTGCCCGACCCCAACGCCCACGCCGTCGCCCAGAACAACATCTACCTCTACGCCGACGGCACCACCGAGATCGCCCGCACCGGCGCCGTCAACCGCACCGACGTCACCATCGACCAGATCCCGCTGCAGACCCAGCAGGCCGTCGTCTCCGCCGAGGACCGCACCTTCTACCAGAACCGCGGCATCGACCTGAAGGGCATGCTCCGGGCCGGCTGGAACACCCTGCTCGGCAAGGGCATGCAGGGCGGCTCCACCATCACCCAGCAGTACGTCAAGAACTACTACCTGACCCAGGACCAGACCTTCGAACGCAAGGGCCGCGAACTCTTCATCGCCCTCAAGGTCGACCAGCAGCGCGACAAGAAGGACATCCTCGCCGGATACCTCAACAGCAGCTACTTCGGCCGCGGCGCCTACGGCATCCAGAGCGCCGCCCACGCCTACTACGGCGTCGACGTCTCCCAACTCACCCTCGGCCAGGGCGCCTACCTCGCCTCCCTGCTCCAGGCCCCCAGCCTCTACGACGTCAAGACCGCCACCCCCGCCAACCGCGAGAAGGCCATCGCCCGCTGGAACTACGCCCTCGACGGCATGGTCCAACTCGGCTTCCTCACCACCGCCGACCGCACCGCCACCACCTTCCCCGACCCGATCGACCCCCAGCCCGCCACCGGCCTCGCCGGGCAGGCCGGCTACCTGGTCGGCGTCGCCGACGACTACCTCATCTCCTCCGGCACCATCGACGCCGCCACCCTCAAGGCCGGCGGCTGGCGGATCACCACCACCTTCGAGAAGCCCAAGCAGGACGCCTTCGTCAAGGCCGTCCAGGACGAACTCACCGGCGAACTCGACCCCAAGGCCCGCCCCACCACCGACACCGACGTCCGGGTCGCCGGCGCCTCCGTCGAACCCGCCACCGGCCGCGTCGTCGCCGTCTACGGCGGCCCCGACTACGCCAAGCAGCCCTTCAACGACGCCCTGCGCCAGGACAACCAGATCGGCTCCACCTTCAAGCCGATCGACCTCGCCGCCGGCCTGATCGCCCAGCACACCGTCGACGGCCACCCCATCACCACCGAGACCCGCTACGACGGCACCAGCGAACGCCCCGTCACCGGCGGCCCCACCCCGTACGCGCCCCCCAACGAGGACGACGTCGACTACGGCAACATCACCCTGCGCTACGCCATGGTCAAGTCCGTCAACTCCGTGTACGCCCAGGAGGGCGTGGACGCCGGACTCGCCCGCGTCCGGGACACCGCCGTCAAACTCGGCATCCCCGACAGCGTCCGCGGCATGGACCCGGCCAACACCTCGATGACCCTCGGCACCGCCACCCCCAGCGCCCTCGACCTGGCCGGCGCCTACGCCACCCTCGCCAACCACGGCCAGGCCCACACCCCCTGGTCCGTCCAGAAACTCGAACGGGTCAACCCCGGCGGCGCCGTCGACGTCCCCAAGATGCCCGACCACAAGGCCACCGACGCCGTCGGCCGCAACATCGCCGACTCCGTCACCGACGTCCTGCGCGACGTCGTCAGCCCGCGCGGCACCGGCGCCGCCGCCCTCGACCTCGGCCGCCCCGCCGCCGGCAAGACCGGCACCACCGACGCCAACCTCTCCGCCTGGTTCGCCGGTTACACCCCCGAACTCACCACCACCGTCGGCCTGTTCCGGGAGAACCCGAAGAGCCACGCCAAGGAACCGCTGGCCGGCACCGCCGGCCTCACCCGTGTCAACGGCGGCGCCTTCCCCACCAAGATCTGGACCGGCTACATGACCGCCGCCCTCGGCGGCACCCCCACCCAGCAGTTCGACCTGCAGACCGGTCACGGCGGCCCGGGCCCCGACAGCTGGCCCACCACCGGCGCCCCCACCAGCAGCGCCCCCAGCGCCACCCCCAGTACCGCCACCACCGGAGCCCCCGCCACCACCCCCAGCCACACCCCCAGCGCACCCCCCGCCACCGACCAGCCCGGCCCCGGCCCGGCCGCCCCCAGCCCGCAGAACCCCCAGCCCACCCCCAGCCAGGACCAGCCCACCCCCAGCAGCCGACCCACCCAGACCCGGCCCGCCCGACCCAGCGACCCGCCCACCGCCACCGCCGGACCCACCGGCACACCGGTCGCCCCGGCCCCGGCCCGCTGAGCCCGGCGGGCCCGGCGCAAGGCCCGGCGCACTACCCCTTCGCGACCAACTCCCGCTCCAGCGGCGTCCGGAAGCGCGGCGTCACCCGGACCTCCCCCAACCACCCGGCCAACCGCCCCGCCTCCGCCGCGACCGCCCGCTCCGCCTCCGCCCCGACGTCCCGGAACAGCCGCCACACCACCTCGCCGTCCGCCCGCTGCGCCCAGCCGCCGACCACCTCGCCGCACCACCACACCGTCGGCCCGGCATTGCCCGCCCGGTCGAACAGCGCCGGCACGTCCTCCGGCCGCAGGTACCAGTCCCGCCCACGCCAGCCCATCACCGCCGGATCCAGCGCCGGCAACAGCGCCGCCCACGGCTCCGGGGCCACCACCGGCCCCTCGTCCCCCGGCAGCACCAGGGCCGCCGCCGTCCGCCAGCGCCACGCCCCGCGCCCCCACGTCCGCCAGCGCCGTACGGACGTCCCCCAGCGTCCAGCCCGTCCACCACTTCACGTCCTCGACCGTGGCCGGACCGTACGCCGCCAGCCAGCGCCGCACCACCTCCGCCTTCGCCTCCCGCACCGGCACGTCCGGCCACTGCGGCACCAGCGCCCACGGATAGCTGCTGCTCAGCCAGGATCCGCGCGGACGGCACCGGCGCACGTGCCCGTCCGAGGCCAGCAGCCTCAGCAGCCGGCTGCCCACGCTCTGCCTGGCCTGGTACGCCTTGCCCGCCGACATCAGCATCGTCTCGCGCAACCGCGGTACGTCCTCGCCGAGTTCCTTGGTCGTCGCCTCCCCGCGCACGGCCAGCGCGGCCAGCACCTCGCGCTCCGTCTCCACCAGCCGGGCCGCGTCCCAGCCCTCGGCGTGGTCCCGCAGGTGCTTCAGCAGCGTCGCCCGCTCCTTCGCCGCGATCGCCCGCGCCGCCGCCGCACTCACGTACGGGGCCAGGCCCTCCGTCACCGCGAAGATCGTCTGCCGCATCGACAGCAGCTTCACCAGCGAGACGTCCTCGTACAGCGCCCGGTCCACCTCCGCCACCGCGGGCTCCGCCAGCCGCGCACAGGCCGACAGGTACACCGTCGCCGCGTCCGTCGCGTGCAGGCCGACCACCGCGTCGGCCACGTCCTCCACCCGTGCCGCCCGCACCGAGGGCGCCAACAGGTGCCGACGCCCCAACCGGGCCCGCCGCTCCCCATCACCGATCACCGGGACACTCATGCCCGGACCCTAGCGGCCCCCACCGACAAAACCGACCACGGCGACTACCGCCCGGCCCCGCCGTCCACCAGCTCCGCCGCCAACCCGGCGAACTCGCCCAGCAACGGAGCCGCCCGCCCGGCCGCCCAGACCAGCCCGACCCGGTTCGGCGCGATGTCCGAGACCGGCACGTGCACCACGTCCGCACGGGTGTAGAAGGCCGCCACCGACGACGGCAGCACCACCGTCCCCTCCCCCGCCGCCACGTACTCCAGCTTCTCCTCCACCGTCTCCGCCCGCGGCCCGGCCGACCCCGGCCCGCCCCGCCACTCCGGCACCACCACCGGATCCTGCAGCAGCCGCTCACCCGCCAACTCGGCCATCATGACGGACACCTCACCCGCCAGCCGGTGCCCGACCGGCAGCGCCGCCACCCGCGGCTCGGCGAACAACGGACGCACCACCAAGCCCCGCGGCTCCACCGGCAACCGCACGAAGGAGACGTCCACCCGCCCGTCCAGCACCACCCGCGCCTGCTCCGCCCACGAGGTCCGCACCACCTCCACCGCCAGCCCCGGATGCCGCCCGCGCAACGCCCGCACCGCCGCCGTCACCGCGATCCCCGGCATGAACCCCACCACGAACCGGCCCGGGCCACCCTCCACCCTGAGCACCCGGCGCCGCAACGCCTCCGCCGCCGCCAGCAACGGCGGCGCGTCCTCCAGCAACTGCCGTCCCGCATCGGTCAGTTCGGTGGAACGGCGGTCCCGCCGGAACAACTGCGCACCGAACTCCGCTTCCAACGCCCGGATCTGCCGCGACAGCACGGGCTGCGCGATGTGCAACTCCGCCGCCGCCCGCCCGAAGTGCAACTCCCGCGCCACCGCCACGAAGTAGCGCAGCTTCCGCAGATCGACGTCCACCGCCACCCCCGAGAACACCCTGATGCCCCGAGGGTATGACAGCCGACCGAACAGGTCTTGGACGCCACCGCGCGGCCCGGCGCAGGATCGGAACGACCCCCGCACCGCCCACGAAAGGCACCACGACCATGCCCATCGCGCCCCTCAAGGACCAGCGCGTCGTCATCCTCGGCGGCACCTCCGGCCTCGGCCTCGCCACCGCCGCCCTCGCCGCCGACCACGGCGCCCAGGTCACCGTCGCCTCCAGCCGCGCCGCCAGCACCGAACGCGCCCTCGCCACCCTGCCCGCCGGCACCACCGCCGAGATCGCCGACCTCACCGACAGCCGGCAGGTCAGCGCCCTCTTCGACCGCCTCGGCCCGATCGACCACCTCGTCTTCACGGCCGGCGAACCACTCTCCCTGACCACGCTCGACGCCCTCGAGCTCGACGCCGCCCGCGACTTCTTCACCCTGCGCTACTTCGGCGCCCTCGACGCCGTCCGCACCGCCGCCCCGCTCCTGCGCCCCGGCGGCTCCGTGACCCTCACCTCCGGCACCGCCGGACTGCGCCCCGGCCCCGGCTGGAGCATCGCGGCCAGCATCTGCGGCGCCATCGAGGGCCTGGTCCGGGCCCTCGCCGTGGAGCTGGCCCCGATCCGGGTCAACGCCGTCCGGGCCGGCATGGTCCGCACGCCGCTGTGGTCCAGCCTCCCGGAGGCCGACCGCGAGCAGCTGTTCGCCGGGATCGCCGGCACCCTCCCGCTCGGCCGGATCGCCGAACCCGAGGAGGTCGCCGAGTCGTACGTCCACCTGATGAACCAGCGCTTCGCCACCGGCACGGTGATCACCGTCGACGGCGGCACCCTGCTGGCCTGACCACGTCGAACGGGCCCGTCGGCCGCACCCCGGCCGGCGGACCCGCCTCGAAGAATCACCGCAGCCGCAGCCGCAGCACGGTCACGGTCACAGGTACAGGCCGGTCGACCCCTCGGTGTCCCCGAAACGGGTCGCCGCCACCGCGTGCAGGTCACGCTCACGCAGCAGCACGTAGGTGGCGCCCCGGACCTCGACCTCCAGCTTGTCCTCCGGGTCGTACAGCACCCGGTCACCCGGCTCCACCGAGCGCACGCTCTGGCCCACGGCCACAGCCTCCGCCCACGTGCACCTCTTACTCAGCTCCGCGGTCGCCGGGATCAGGATGCCGCCGGTCGAGCGGCGCTCGCCCTCACTGCCCTCGATGCGCACCAGCACGCGGTCGTGCAGCATCCGGATCGGCAGCTTCTCGCCCAGCCGGTCGTGCCGCATGGACTCGTGCCCGTGCTCGGAACGCGTCGGGTTGTCGTTCGTACTCACGATCCCGAAGGTACCGCCCCGGGGCGCGGAGCGTGACGCCGGCCCGACATGCGGAAGGACCGGCTCCGCCCCACGGCGGTCCGGTCCTCCGGGACCACGGCTCAGTCCTTGCGGCGCTTGCGGGACGAGGCGATCAGCAGCACCAGGCCGACGCCGACCAGCGCCACCGGGACGATCCGCTCCTTGCGCGGCTGGCCCGTCTCGTCCACGAACTGCGCCCTGACCTTCTCGACCACGCCGTTCGCGGCCACGTACGCCCGGGCCGTCTTCTCCTCGACGGTGGCCATCGCCTTGGCCTTGACCTGCGCGGAGATGGTGCTCGGGTGGACCCGCACGGCCAGCTCGTCAAGATTCGCCGCGAGCCGGTCGCGGGTGCGCTCGATGTCCGCCTCGATCTGCGCAGCCGTCCGCTCCGGCTTGTCCTGCGTGCTCGCCTCGCCCACTCGGGCCACCCCATTCACTTGCCGATGTCGTCCTGTCGTCCTCTGCGACCAACCCAGTCTGTCAGCTGCCGAGCACGGACGCGCGGCCCCACCCACCAACGGGGGTAAGTTTGCCGTGGTACGACCGCCCGTCCCAGCCTCCAGGAGAGTACGACCGTGACTGAGCGCCTCCAGCCCGGCGACACCGCACCCGCCTTCAGCCTGTCCGACGCCGACGGCAACCAGATCTCCCTCGCCGACCACCTGGGCCGCAAGGTCATCGTCTACTTCTACCCGGCCGCCCTCACCCCCGGCTGCACCAAGCAGGCCTGCGACTTCACCGACAACCTGGAGGTCTTCGCGGGCGCCGGCTACGACGTCATCGGCATCTCCCCCGACCAGCCGGAGAAGCTCGGCAAGTTCCGCGAGAAGGAGGACCTCAAGGTCACCCTGCTCTCCGACCCGGACCACAAGGTGCTGGAGGCGTACGCCGCCTACGGCGAGAAGCAGAACTACGGCCGCACCTACCAGGGCGTGATCCGCTCCACGATCATCGTCGACGAGCAGGGCAAGGTCGAGCGCGCGCTGTACAACGTCAAGGCCACCGGGCACGTCGCCAAGCTGCTGCGCGACCTCAAGGTCGAGGCCTGACCCCTTAGGCACCGAACGCAGCGGTGGCGGCCCACCCCCCGACCGGGTGTGCCGCCACCGCCGTTCCTCACCTCGGGTGACCGCCGTCAGGTTCAGCAGGCACCGAGGTCGCTCCAGACGCCCCAGGCGCCGCCGGCGGCCGGGTCGCCCGGCGCCAGCGACTGCCAGCCCGGCAGCTTGACCGACCGTCCGGATCGCGGTCGTCGAATAGAAGCCGCCAGAGTTGACCCGGGTGTCGGGGTCGTCGAAAGCGGCCTGACCCGTTGGGGCTTTCTCAGCCGTGCCCGCTGCCGAATCCCCGACAGGCCGTGACCAATCCGCTCGCCGATCGTTGCCACCCCACGGAAGGGGGCTCACGAGCCCACAGGGGGACCACCATGCCGGTCAAGTACACCCGCGAACTGCTCGCCGTCCTCGCGGCCGAGTCCACCAGCGTCAACGAGATGATGCGCAAACTCGGCGTGCCGATGACACGCGGCGCGCACAGCTATCTGAGCAGACGGCTCAGCCACTACGGACTCGACACCTCGCACTTCGACCAGGGCTGTCGCGCCGACAGGCAACGGCAGTACTCGAGGGAAGTGCTGGCTGAGGCCGCGGCCACCGCGACCACACTCGACGAGATGCTGATCGCGCTCGGCCGCCTGCCGAACCGCGACCGACGGAAGTATCTGCGTCGAAAGCTCACCGAGTACGGGATCGACACTTCGCACTTCCGCTCAGCCGGGACCGTCTACACCCGGGAGCTCCTTCAGGAGGCCGTCTCGGTGTCACACAGCGTGGCCGGTGTGGTGCGGCATCTCCACCAGCGTCAGGCCGGGGGCACCCAGGCTCACATCGGACGGCGAATCAAGGAGCTCGGAATCGACACCTCGCACTTCACCGGGCAGGCCCACGCCCGCGGCAAGCGACTCCCCACCAGAATTCCGGCCGAGCAGCTCCTGGTTCAGCGCCCCATGGAAGCCAAGCGAATCCCGGGTGCGCGGATCCGGAGCGCATTGGCCGAGCTCGGCCGACCCGAGCTGCGCGAGGACTGTGGCACCGGCCCTGAGTGGCGCGGACGGCCGATGACCCTGGAGGTCGACCACATCAACGGCGACTGGTCGGACAACCGGCCGGACAACCTCCGACTGCTCTGCCCGAACTGCCACTCTGTCACCGACACCTATTGCGGGCGAAACAAGAACAAGCACACGGCGCCGCGTGAAATCGCGGTGTTCCCGCCGGAAGCGAGGCCCTAGACTAGAGGCCACGCGGCCTTGGCGGAGCTTGGCAGACGCGCCGGACTTAGGATCCGGTGGGGGAAACCCCGTGAGGGTTCGAATCCCTCAGGCCGCACCAGCCTTCTACCTGAGAATCGAAGGGCCCGCCCCGGGCGATCCGGGGCGGGCCCTTCGTCGTTTCGGACTTCCCGTCAGCCGATGAGCTCCTTGACCACCCGCGCGAGCGCCCGGAAGGCCTGGCCGCGGTGGCTGATGGCGTTCTTCTCGTCCGCCGTCAGTTCGGCGCAGGTGCGCGTCTCGCCGAGGGGCTGGAGGATCGGGTCGTAGCCGAAGCCGTTGGTGCCGGCCGGGGCGGTGCGCAGGGTGCCGAGGAGGCGGCCCTCGACGACGCGTTCGGTGCCGTCCGGCAATGCCAGGGCGGCCGCACAGAAGAAGTGGGCGCCGCGATGAGCGGCATCGATGTCGGAGAGCTGGGCGAGCAGCAGGTTCAGGTTGGCGAGGTCGTCGCCGTGCTTGCCGGACCAGCGGGCGGAGAAGATGCCGGGGGCGCCGCCCAGGACGTCCACGCAGAGGCCGGAGTCGTCGGCGACCGCGGGCAGGCCGGTGGCGCGGGCGAGGGCGTGGGCCTTGAGCAGGGCGTTCTCGGCGAAGGTGACGCCGGTCTCGGGGACGTCCGGGATCTCGGGGTAGGCGTCGGCGCCGACGAGTTCGACGTCGAGGCCGGCGTCGGTGAGGATGGCGCGCAGCTCGGCGACCTTGTGCTGGTTGCGGGTGGCGAGGATCAGACGGGTGGACATATCGCCCACCCTATCCAGAGCGCGTGGGGGTTCAGCCGGTGCAGACCGAGGTGAGGTTGCCCGCCGCGTCGCCGAGCGGCTTGAGGTCGGGAGCCTGCTTCTTGTCGACGGCCTGCTGGACCTTGTCGGCCTGCTTCTGCAGGTCGGTCACGGCCTTGGCGACGTCGGTGTTCTTGGAGTTCTTGCCGATCTGGTCGAGGTCGCCCTTGAGCTTCTGCAACGCCTTCCCGGCGGCGGCCGAGTCGTTGCTGGAGTTGTCGTAGGCCTTGGTGAGGTCGGCGATGTCGCCGGTGACCTTGACGGCGGTGTTGCCGCAGTCGATGGCCTTCTGGGCGGCGGAGCAGCTGACCATGCTGAGCGGGAGGATCGCGATCAGTGCGGCCGCGGCGAGGACGGCGGGGCGGGCGATGCTCGACTGCATCCGGTCCTCCTGGTGGCGCGGGTTACGCGGGGAGGGACGCGCGCCGTCGGGGGCGCGGTTCCCGCAGCGGGACTGCTGCGGGAACCGTACGGTCTGCGGGCGGGGCCTGTACAGCAGGCCGTACGCGCGTCCGTGTACGAGGACGGGTGTGCGGCCGACGGGGATTCAGCCCTCCAGCGCCTTGCGCTGGATCTCGTCGAGTTCGGCGCAGCCGAGGGTGCCGAGGTCGAGCAGCCGGTTGAGCAGGTCGCGGTCGAAGGGGGCGCCTTCGGCGGTGCCCTGGACCTCGACGAAGCGGCCGTCGGCGGTGCAGACGATGTTCATGTCGGTCTCGGCGCGTACGTCCTCCTCGTACTGGAGGTCGAGCATCGGGACGCCGTCGATGATGCCGACGCTGACGGCGCTGACGCCGCCGGTGATCGGCTGGCCCTTGGCACGGAGCAGCTTGCGTTCGCGGGCCCAGGAGACGGCGTCGACGAGGGCGACGTAGGCGCCGGTGATGGCGGCGGTGCGGGTGCCGCCGTCGGCCTGGAGGACGTCGCAGTCGAGCACGATGGTGTTCTCGGCGAGGGCGCGGTGGTCGACGACGGCGCGCAGCGAGCGGCCGATGAGCCGGCTGATCTCGTGGGTGCGGCCGCCGATGCGGCCCTTGACGGCTTCGCGGTCGCCGCGGGTGTTGGTGGCGCGCGGGAGCATGGAGTACTCGGCGGTGACCCAACCTTCGCCGCTGCCCTTGCGCCAGCGCGGGACGCCTTCGGTGACGCTGGCGGTGCACAGCACCTTGGTGTCGCCGTAGGAGATGAGGACGGAGCCTTCGGCGTGCTTGCTCCAGCCCCGCTCGATGGTGATGGGGCGGAGCTGTTCGGGGGTGCGGCCGTCGATGCGTGACATAGCCACTGAGCGTAGCCGCTCGGATCTGCGTCCCCGGACATGCCTCGGCCCGCCGTCCCCCTGAGCGGGTCGGCGGGCCGTGGGCGGTCGAGCCTGGGTGGCTCAGCTCACATCATGTCCTCGATGTCGGCGGCGATCGGGTCGGCGTCGGTGCCGATGACGACCTGGATCGCGGTGCCCATCTTGACGACGCCGTGGGCGCCGGCGGCCTTGAGGGCGGCCTCGTCGACCAGGGAGGCGTCCTTGACCTCGGTGCGCAGGCGGGTGATGCAGCCCTCGACCTCTTCGATGTTGTCGATGCCGCCCAGACCGGCGACGATCTTCTCAGCCTTGCTGGCCATCTGGTTCTCTCCCTCTGTCTCGGCCCTTCGGCGGCTCTGCCGGGTGCCGTCCTGCGCTGTGCTGGGTCCTCGACCGTCGGGTGGTGAGGTCCGTGCCGGTGGCTGACGCGGGTTCAGCTGCGGCCGTGCTGCCGGGGGGCGCGCGACCAGCATGACCCGAGCCGGTCCGGTCTGCCACGTTAGTCCACTTTTGGCCCATTCCGGCGCGCAGGCTCCGGACCGCCGTCCGAGGATGACGATCAGCGGGGCTCGCGTCCCGGCGTCCGGCCTGCGTCCCAAAGTGGTCTACACCAATATATGTGTACTTCGGCGAACGCGGAAAGGACCCCGGGTGTTCCCGAGCCCCGCCCGAGGGTCCCGCACAGGGTCTCCCGACGGCAACTGCGCCCGGAGGGTGGATGATGAGTTCGGCAGGCGCCACGGCCCCGCAGACCACCTGGTGGCACACCTTCTACGGCGGGCTCCAGAAGATGGGCCGCTCGCTGCAGCTGCCGGTCGCGGTGCTCCCCGCGGCGGGCATCCTCAACCGGCTCGGCCAGCCGGACGTCTTCGGCAAGGACGGCCTGGGCTGGACGGACGTCGCCAAGGTGTTCGCGGCGGCCGGCGGCGCCCTGCTCGACTCCGCGCTCGGCCTGCCGATGCTGTTCTGCATCGGGGTCGCGATCGGCATGGCCAAGAAGGCGGACGGCTCGACGGCGCTCGCGGCCGTGGTCGGCTTCCTCGTCTACTACAAGGTCCTGCACGCCTTCCCGGAGAGCTGCAAGCCGCCGACCGTGCTGGTCAGCGACCAGTGCGTGGACTACTCCTCGGCGAAGTCCGCCAACGCGACGTACCAGAACCCGGGGGTGCTCGGCGGCATCCTGATCGGCCTGATGTCGGCCTGGCTGTGGGTGCGGTTCCACCGCACCAGACTGGTCGACTGGCTCGGCTTCTTCAACGGCCGCCGCCTGGTCCCGATGATCACCGCCCTGGTCGGCATGCTGACCGCCGTCGTCGCGCTGTGGGTGTGGCCGCCGATCGGCCGCGGCCTGAACGACTTCTCGCAGAACCTCGCCGATCTCGGCGCGGGCGGCGCGGGCATCTTCGGCGTCTTCAACCGCGCACTGCTGCTGATCGGTATGCACCAGCTGCTGAACACCTTCGTCTGGTTCCAGTTCGGCGAGTTCACGAAGGCCGACGGCACCATCGTGCACGGCGACATCCCGCGTTTCCTGGCGGGCGACCCGACGGCCGGCCAGTTCCAGTCCGGATTCTTCCCGATCATGATGTTCGCGCTGCCCGCCGCGGCACTCGCGATCGCCCACTCCGCCAAGCCGCACCGCCGCAAGGAGATCTACGGCCTGATGCTCTCGGTCGGCCTGACCTCCTTCGTCACCGGCGTCACCGAGCCGATCGAGTACTCCTTCGCCTACATCGCCCCGGCCCTGTACGGCGTGCACGCGCTGCTCACCGGCGCCTCGATGGCGGTCACCTGGGGGCTCGGGGTGCACGACGGCTTCAGCTTCTCGGCCGGCCTGATCGACTACGTCATCAACTGGGGGCTGGCCACCAAACCGTGGCTGATCATCGTCATCGGACTCTGCTTCGCCGTGGTGTACTACGCGCTCTTCCGCTTCATCATCGTCAAATTCGACCTGAAAACTCCGGGGCGCGAGGACGAGGCTGAGGTGGAGGACGTCACCAAGGCCTGAATACCGCTGCAGACGTCACCCGCAATGGCCCTCGGACCCGCCGGTCCGGGGGCCTTCGGCATTTCGGGAAAGGACCGAATTCCCTATCCGATGCCCGGCGAAAAGGTAATTCGGTTGCGATCCGCCTGGCCGGAGGCGGTCCGGACGGGTGCCGACCAGGGGTCGGGGGGCGCCCCACGGGCACGTCCGCGACCCTCCGGTCACTCTCAGCAGCCGTCGCACACGCCCGGGAGCGGCCGGATCGCCCGGGCCCGACCCCGGGACCCGCTCCGACCCGGGCGCCGCACGGGCTCCGCGCTTTTTGTTGCGCAAATAGCCAAAATCACAATCGCGACTGAAATCATGATCGTCGTTCCGCGACCAGGTTTCGATTTCATAGCGCTTCCCGGCGGCAGCGCTATCCGGGGTTCCCCGACTTCTCCACCCGTGCTACAAAACTGGTCTACACCACGTGTGGTGTAGACCAGTTCGCGGTTCGGCCCCGTGTGCCTTCCCCCGACCGACCGCCAAGCCGTTAGGAACCCACCCCCATGAGTCAGTCTGCGCAGGCACCGGCGCCCGCCAAGGCTCCGACGCCGATCAAGAAGTTCGGCAACAGCGTCCTTCCCGGCCTCCAGAAGGTCGGCCGCAGCCTCCAGCTGCCGATCGCCGTCCTCCCGGCCGCCGGTCTGCTGGCGCGCCTGGGCCAGCCCGACGTCCATGAGAAGTGGCACTTCCCCGCGAAGCTCGTCGAGGTCTTCGGCGCCGCGGGTACCGCCGTCACCGGCGCGCTGCCGCTGCTGTTCTGCATCGGCATCGCGATCGGCTACGCCAAGAAGGCGGACGGTTCCACGGCGCTGGCCGCCCTGGTCGGCTACCTGGTCTTCCAGAAGGTCCTGACCGCGTTCCCGGCGGACGGCACCGTCACCGACGCCCTCCCGGCGGGCAAGCCGCAGGACCCGGGCGTGCTCGGCGGCATCGTGGTCGGTCTGCTCGCGGCCATCCTGTGGCAGCGGTTCCACCGCACCAAGCTGGTCGACTGGCTCGGCTTCTTCAACGGCCGCCGCCTGGTCCCGATCATCATGGCCTTCGTCGGCACCGGCCTGGGCGTCCTGTTCGGCCTCGGCTGGCAGCCCATCGGCGACGCGATCTCGCACGTCAACAACAGCCTGGTGGGTGCGGGCGCGGTGGGCGCCGGTCTGTTCGGCCTGATCAACCGCGCGCTGATCCCGATCGGCATGCACCAGTTCGTCAACACCTACGCCTGGTTCCAGACCGGTGACTACACCGACGCCCACGGCACCGTCGTGCACGGCGACATCAACCGCTTCCTGGCGGGCGACCCGACCGCCGGCCAGTTCCAGGCCGGCTTCTACCCGATCATGATGTTCGCGCTGCCGGCCGCCGCCCTCGCGATCGCCCACTGCGCCCGCCCCGAGCGCCGCAAGGCCGTCACGGGCATGATGATCTCGATCGCGCTGACCAGCTTCGTCACCGGTGTCACCGAGCCGATCGAGTTCACCTTCCTGTTCATCGCCCCGGCCCTGTACGCCATCCACGCCGTACTGACCGCCGTCTCGATGGCCCTCACCTGGGCACTCGGCGTCCACCACGGCTTCAGCTTCTCGGCCGGCCTGATCGACTACACGATCAACTTCAGCCTGGCCAAGAACCCGCTGCTGATCATCCCGATCGGCCTGGTCTTCGCCGCGATCTACTACTTCGTGTTCCGCTTCGCGATCACCAAGTTCAACCTCAAGACCCCCGGTCGCGAGGACGACGCCGAGCTCGAGGACATCACCAAGGCCTGACGCCCGTCCCGCCCGTTCCGAAGGCCCCGCCCACCGCCGCTCCCCCCGGCGGCCGGGCGGGGCCTTCGGCATGTCCGGCAGCCGGCCACGGCGGTTGACGAACCGACGGACGCCCTGGTGCCCACCGTCACCACCACCCACACCGAGCCCTTCCACACCTCGATCTCGCTCAACACCCTGGACTGGGTCAGCGAGGGCCGGGCCGGCTGGCTGGTCGGCGTCTCCACCACCGAGGCCGAGGCACGGGCCTTCGGCCGCCGCCCGGTCGCCCCCGAGGACGAGCTGTGGGCCGAGGCGGCCGACGCCGCCCTGCCCGACCGGGCCGCCGAACAGCGGCTGCTCGCCGAACTCACCGCCACCGGCACCGGCGTTGACGGCTTCCACCTCGTGCCCGCCGAACCCGAACGCGACCTGGCCGCCATCGCCGGGCGGATCGCCCCCGCCCTGCGCGGCGCCGGGCTGCTGCGCACCGGGTACCCCGGCCGCACCCTGCGCGACCACCTCGGCCTGGCCCGTCCGGCCAGCCGCTACGCGGACGTTCCCGCCGCCACCACCGACTCCCCCGCCCTCGCCGAGGTGACCCGATGACGGACCGTCCGCTCAAGCAGATCCACCTCGCCGCGCACTTCCCCGGCGTCAACAACACCACGGTGTGGAGCGACCCGGCCTCCGGCAGCCACATCGAGTTCGACTCCTTCCGCCACCTCGCACAGACCGCCGAGCGCGGGAAGTTCGACTTCTTCTTCCTCGCCGAGGGCCTGCGGCTGCGCGAGACCAAGGGCCGCATCCACGACCTGGACGTGGTCGGCCGCCCCGAGTCGATCACCGTGCTGAACGCCCTGGCCGCCGTCACCGAACGGATCGGCCTGGCCGCCACGGTGAACGCCACCTTCAACGAACCCTACGAACTCGCCCGCCGCTTCGCCTCCCTGGACCACCTCTCCGGCGGCCGCGCGGCCTGGAACGTGGTCACCTCCTCCGACGCCTTCACCAGGGAGAACTTCCGCCGCGGCGGCTACCTGGACCGCGCCGACCGCTACACCCGGGCCGCCGAATCCGTCCAGCTGGCACGGGAGTTCTGGGACGCCGGGGAGGAGTCCGTGCGCCACCGGTCAGATCTCGTACACCGCGCCGGCCCGGGCCAGCTCGACCGGGCCCGCATAGGTGGCGGCCGCGTCACGGCGGTTGCGCTCGGCGTCGGTCCACGGCGGGATGTGGGTGAGGACGAGCCGGCGGGCCCCGGCGGCGGTGGCGTGCTCGCCGGCCTCCCGGCCGTTGAGGTGGACGGCCTGGTAGGTGTCGCGGCCGTCCAGGTACGCGGCCTCGCAGAGGAACAGGTCGGTGCCGCGGGCGAGTTCCACCAGGGCGGGGCTCTCACCGGTGTCGCCGGAGTAGACCAGCGAGCGGTCGCCGTGCTCCAGCCGGAAGGCGAAGGCGTCGACGGGGTGGTTGACCTGTGCGACGGAGACCCGGAACGGGCCGAGCTCGAAGCTGCCCGGGGTGAGCGTGCGGAACTCGAACACCTCCTTCATTCCGGGGTTCTCCGGCATGTCGTACGCGCGGGCGAGCCGCTCGGCGGTGCCGGCCGGGCCGTACACCGGCAGCAGGTCGGGGCAGCCCTCGGCGCGGTAGTTGCGGGCGACCCAGTAGGCGCACAGGTCGACGCAGTGGTCCGCGTGCAGGTGGCTGAGCAGGACGGCGTCGACCTCGTAGAGGCTGGTGTACTTCTGCAGCGCGCCGAGGGCGCCGTTGCCGAGGTCCAGCACCACCCGGTAGCCGTCGGCCTCGACCAGGTAGCTGGAGCACGGCGATTCGGCGGACGGGAAGCTCCCCGAGCACCCCACCACGGTCAGTTTCATCCGAGCCCCTCCGCCCTGACACGCCCCGGCTGCTGCTGGAAAACGGCATGGAAAACAGCATGGAAAACGGCAGGCCGGGCCGGTGGGCCGGCCGGTAGCACTGCGTTGGTGTGTCGAGGGTAAGGGCGGACCGGCACTTTGCCCCCGTCCCCGTGCCGGGCTGTGGCTGGAATCACCCAGACCGCCGGGGCGGGGGCGGCGCGGTGGAATCAGCGGTGCCGGGGGCGGTTGCGGGCCCAGGCGCAGATGGTGTCGGGGTACCAGCGGGGGTGTCCGTTGCCGTCGATCACGTCCGGGTCGGGCAGCAGCCCGTGCCGCCGGTAGTTGCGGACGGTCTCGGGCTGGACGTTGATGTGCCGGGCGATCTCGGCGTACGACCAGAGTTCACTGCTACTCACGAGGGCACCTCCGGGGGGACGGGGGCGGACGTTCGTGAAGCAGCCTGTCCGGGCGGCACCGGGGCGTAGCGGACAGAACGGGCGTCGTGGCGGTTCCGTGACGAACCGGGAGCAAGGCGCGGACAAATGCCGGACTGTCACGGCCGTCACGGTGGTGGCGTTCACCACCGGCCCGGTACGGTTCGCCGCATGACTGGTATCTGGGTGGTCCTGGCCGTGGCGGCCGTCGCCGTCGTCACCGCCGTCGCCGTGGTGCTGGCGGGGCGCACCCGCCCGGCGTCGCGCCCGACCGGTCCGACCGGCCCGCGGCCGCGTCCGGGCACCAAGGCCGGCCCGGAGCCGCAGGAGATCTGGTGGGCGGAGGTGCCGTTCGAGGACGGCCCTGGCTCCAAGGACCGCCCCTGCCTGGTGCTGCGGGTGCACGGCCGGGCCGCCACCGTCGCCAAGATCACCAGCAAGCACCACGCCGAGCGCCCGGGTGTACTGCCGCTGCCGCCCGGTTCGGTGGGCGACCGGCAGGGCCGGGCCAGCTGGCTGGAGACCGACGAGCTGCGCGAGGTGCCGCTGTCGGCCTTCCGCCGCCGGGCCGGCACGGTGGACCGGCAGGTCTGGGCCCGGGCCCAGCGGGCCCTGCAGCGGAGCTAGGCCCAGAGCTGGCCCTGCAGGGCCTCGACCGCCGCCTCGGTGGACTCCGCGGTGTAGATGCCGGTGGACAGGTACTTCCAGCCGCCGTCGGCGACCACGAAGACGATGTCCGCGCGCTCCCCGGCGGCCGCCGCCTTGCGGCCGACGCCGAGCGCGGCGTGCAGGATGGCGCCGGTCGAGACGCCCGCGAAGATGCCTTCCTGCTGGAGGAGTTCGCGGGTGCGGCGGACGGCGTCGGCGGAGCCGACCGAGAAGCGGGTGGTGAGCACCTCGGCGTCGTACAGCTCGGGCACGAAGCCCTCGTCGAGGTTGCGCAGCCCGTACACCACGTCGTCGTAGCGCGGTTCGGCGGCGACGATCTTCACGCCGGGGACCTTCTCGCGCAGGTAGCGGCCGACGCCCATGAGGGTGCCGGTGGTGCCGAGGCCGGCCACGAAGTGGGTGACGGTCGGCAGGTCGGCGAGGATCTCGGGGCCGGTGGTGGTGTAGTGGGCGCCCGCGTTGTCGGGGTTGCCGTACTGGTAGAGCATCACCCAGTCGGGGTGCTCGGCGGAGATCTCCTTGGCGATCCGGACGGCGGTGTTGGAGCCGCCGGCGGCCGGGGAGGAGATGATCTCGGCGCCCCACATCCGGAGCAGTTCGCGCCGTTCCTCGCTGGTGTTCTCGGGCATCACGCAGACCATCCGGTAGCCCTTGAGCTTGGCGGCCATGGCGAGCGAGATGCCGGTGTTGCCGCTGGTGGGCTCCAGGATGGTGCAGCCGGGGGTGAGCCGGCCGTCGGCCTCGGCGCGCTCGATCATGTGCAGCGCGGGGCGGTCCTTGATCGAGCCGGTGGGGTTGCGGTCCTCCAGCTTGGCCCAGAGGCTCACCAGGCCCTCGTCGTTGCCGGGGACGGCGGCGGACAGCCGCGGCAGGCGGACCAGCGGGGTGTTGCCGACGGCTTCGAGCGGACTGTCGTATCGCAAGGGAGGCCTCCGGCCACGGCGGTGAGGGTGAAGAGGGGCGGTGCCCCCGCCGCCGGGCGGGGGCACCGGGAGGTCAGCGGGCGCCGCCGGCCACGGCGGGCAGGATGGTGACGCTGTCGCCGTCGGCGAGGGCGGTGGAGATGCCCTTCAGGAACCGGACGTCCTCGTCGTTCAGGTAGACGTTGACGAAGCGGCGCAGCTCGCCGCCCTCGACCAGGCGGGCGGCGATGCCCGGGTGGCGGGCGTCGAGGTCGGTGAAGAGTTCCCCGAGGTTGCTGCCGTTGCCCTCAACAGCCTTGGCGCCGTCGGTGTAGGTGCGGAGGATGGTCGGGATGCGGACCTCGATGGCCATGGGTGCGCTCCTGTGCGAGTCGTGGAGGTGGGTGGGCCGCAGCGGGCGCGGCGGGGCGGAGGGTGCCCGGGGCTCGACGCCGCCGGGGAGGCGGCGGGGCCCGGGTGGGGCGGGGCGGCTCTCAGCGCGAGCGCGCGGGCGTGCCGGGACAGATCGCGCCGGCGTGCCGGCACAGGTCGATGTGCAGGCGCGCCACGAGGCGGGTGCCCGGGGCCTGGTTGCTCACATCGACGGAACGCATGGGCTCATCGTATAGATTCCCGGGCCCGCTCCGACATGCCCGTCTCGTGATCCGGATGTTGTCGTTTCCGATGCTGAGACGGCGCGGGCCCGCCGACCGCTCGCGGCGGGTCGGCGGGCCGGGTCCAGGTGGGTGCTGGTCAGGCCGGGTAGGCCTCGACGACCTGGACGTCTTCCTCTGTGATCTCGCCGTCCACGATGCGGAACGAGCGGAACTGGTAGGGGTCGTCCTCGCCGTTGCCGTCGGCGGTGGAGACCAGGACGTAGTGGGCGAACGGCTCGGAGGCGTAGCTCACGTCGGTGCGGGAGGGGTAGGCCTCGGTGGCGGTGTGCGAGTGGTAGACGATCACCGGCTCCTCGTCCAGGTCGTCCATCTCGCGGTAGAGCTTGAACAGGTCGCCCGAGTCGAACTCGTAGAAGGTGGGCGAGCGGGCCGCGTTGAGCATCGGGATGAACCGCTCGGGCCGGCCGCTGCCGGCCGGTCCGGCGACCACGCCACAGGCCTCGTCCGGGTGGTCGGCGCGGGCGTGGGCCACGATCCGGTCGCGGAGTTCTCGGGTGATGGTCAGCATGTGGTCAGGATAGACACGCCCCGGCAGGCCCCGTACAGATGTCCAGGCGCCGGGGCGTCCGAGGCTCGGTCAGCGGGCGTCCACGTTTTCGCCGCCGGCGTGCAGGTGGTCGTGCGCGGGGCCGTGGACGGCCCCCGGGTTGCGGCGCTTGAGCACCTGGTAGCCGATCACCAGCAGCAGGGCCCAGCCCGGGAAGACGTACAGCGAGATCCGGTTGTCCTTGTCCAGGGCGATCAGCACCACGACCATGGCCAGGAAGGCGAGGGCGGCCCAGCTGACCCAGGCGCCGCCGGGGGCCTTGAAGGTGGGCGGCGGCAGGTGGCCGGCCCTCCAGGCCTTGCGGTAGCGGATCTGGGAGATCAGGATCATCGCCCAGGTCCACAGCCCGCAGACCGTGGCGACCGAGGTGATGTACTCGAACGCCCGTGCCGGGACGAGGTAGTTGAGCACCACGCCGGCACCCATCAGCAGGCAGGAGAGGGTGATCGCGAAGGCCGGGGTGCGGCGGCTGTTGAGCTTGGTGAGCCGCCCGGGCGCCTGGCCGCGCAGGGCGAGGTCGCGCAGCATCCGACCGGTGGAGTACATCCCGGAGTTGCAGGAGGAGAGCGCGGCGGTGAGCACCACGAAGTTGATGATGCCGGCCGCGGCCGGGATGCCGATCTTGCCGAAGGCGGCGACGAACGGGCTGACGCCGGGCTGGAACTCGCGCCACGGCACGAGCGAGAGGATGACCACCAGGGCGCCGATGTAGAACAGCGCGATGCGCCAGGGCAGGGTGTTGATGGCGCGCGGCAGGGTCTTCTCGGGGTTCTCGCTCTCGCCCGCGGTGACGCCGACGAGTTCGACGCCCAGGTAGGCGAACATGACGATCTGCAGGGTCATCACGGTGGCGCCGATGCCCTTGGGGAAGAAGCCGCCGTCCTGCCACAGGTGGGTGATCGACGCGGTGTCACCGGCCTTGCTGAAGCCGAGGGTCAGCACGCCGATGCCGATCAGGATCATGCCGATGATGGCGGTGACCTTGACCATGGAGAACCAGAACTCGATCTCGCCGAACAGCTTCACCGAGATCAGGTTGGCCGCGTAGAGGATGACCAGGAAGGTCAGCGCGCTGGCCCACTGCGGGATGCCGGGCGCCCAGAACTTGACGTACACGGCGGCGGCGGTGGTCTCCGCCATGCCGGTGACGACCCAGAACAGCCAGTACGTCCAGCCGGTGACGTAGCCGGCGAAGGGGCCGAGGAACTCGCGGGCGTACTCGGCGAAGCTGCCGGAGACCGGGCGGTAGGTGAGCAGTTCGCCGAGGGCGCGCATGATCGCGAAGATCACCAGGCCGGCCACCGCGTAGGACAGGATCAGGCTCGGTCCGGACTTGGAGATGGCGGTGCCGGCGCCGAGGAAGAGGCCGGTGCCGATCGCGCCGCCGATGGCGATCATCTGGATCTGGCGGCTGCCCAGCCCTCGTTCGTACCCCTCCTCGTCCGGTTTCGCGTCGACCACCTGGTCGTATATCTGCTCGGCCATGGTCACCGTCCTGGTGGGTCTCGTTTGTGGGGAGAAGTCGTACCACGCACGATCCGGATAGCGGTGTTCATCTGAGCGATATTTGAGCATGACCTGCTATGTTTTGCCCGATTTGTGCGAAAATGCCCCGGCCGATCGTCCACATGCTGGACGCAACGGCCGGGGCTTGCCCGAAAGCGGGCAGGATCACCCGGGAGAGTGGGGGGAACCGCCCCGAGGTCAGTCGGTGATCGCCTCCAGCAGCGACTCCTGGAGCGCGCCCAGCCACAGGTAGGCCATCACCAGCGGCTTGCGCTCGTCACCGTCCGGCAGCTCGTAGAGGCCCTGCTCGTCCTCCTCGGAGACCTCCAGCCGCACCCCGAGGGTCAGCCGCAGGTCGTTCAGCGCGCCCAGCCAGTGCAGGCAGTCGGCGGCGGCCAGCTTGAGCACCCCGGCGCCGCCGAGGCCGTCCAGCGCCCGGACCACCTGCAGCGCGTCGTCCCGCTTGCGGGCCCGCAGGTCGAGCTCGGTGTAGCGGCGGAACTCACCGGAGGCGGCCCTGATCTCCTCGTCCGCCGGCGTGGACGGGTCGCCGTAGGCGTCCGGGAAGAGCCGGGCCAGCGCCGGGTCGGCGGGCGCCTCGCTCGGGCCCTCGGCGAACAGCGCCGCCAGCGGGTCGTCGCCGTCCCCGCCCGGGCCGGGGCCGATCAGCTCCAGCATCTGCACTTCCAGCGACCGCAGGATGGAGGCCTCCACCTCGTCCAGCGCGATCGCCGCGCCACCGCCGCCGGCACTCTCGAACAACCCAGCCATCTGTATCGGTCAGCCCGTCTTCGTCGTCTTCGGCCGCGCCGCCGGACCGGCGGGCGGTCAGTCACTGTGCGCCGGATGGGCGGTCAGTCGTGCTGCAGCGTCGCCCACAGGCCGTAGCCGTGCATCGCCTGGACGTCCCGCTCCATCTCCTCGCGGGAGCCGCTGGAGACCACCGCCCGGCCCTTGGTGTGCACGTCCATCATCAGCTTCCGCGCCTTGTCCTTCGGGTACCCGAAGTAGGCCTGGAAGACGTACTGGACGTAGCTCATGAGGTTGACCGGGTCGTTGTGCACGATGGTCACCCAGGGCGTGTCCGGCTCGGTCACCGGTTGTCCTTCGACCTCCGGGCGCTCGATCTCCACGGGCGCGACACTCACCGCCGGGCCTCCTCGTTGCACACTCGTCCGTGACTCCTCATGGCCCATGCTGCCATCCGGGGGACACCCGGGCGATTCCGGCCCTGCTCTCGTCACGAGAAATCGTCACTCTGACGCTAAGTGGTAGTAGCATCATCCGCATGGACGCCACTTCAGTGCGCGCGGCCGGGTCGACCGCGCTCCTCACCGACCGCTACGAGCTCACCATGCTGCAGGCCGCCCTGCGCAGCGGGGCCGCGCACCGCCGCTCCGCCTTCGAGGTGTTCACCCGACGCCTGCCCAGCGGCCGCCGCTACGGCGTGATGGCCGGCACCGGCCGGGTGCTGGACGCCGTCGAGAACTTCCGCTTCGACACCGCCCAGCTGGACTGGCTGTCCGACCAGGGCGTGGTCGAGGACGACACCCTGCGGTTCCTCGCCGACTACCGCTTCCGCGGCGACATCCACGGCTACCCCGAGGGCGAGGTCTACTTCCCCGGCTCGCCGGTGCTCACCGTCGAGGGCAGCTTCGCCGAGACGGTGATCCTGGAGACGGTGATCCTGTCCATCCTCAACTTCGACTCGGCGGTCGCGGCCGCCGCCTCCCGGATGACCGCCGCGGCCGGCGGCCGTCCGGTGATCGAACTGGGCGCCCGCCGGGCCCACGAGCAGGCCGCGGTCGCCGCCGCCCGGGCCTCCTACGTGGCCGGCTTCGCCGCCACCTCCGACCTGGAGGCCGGCTTCCTGCACGGCATCCCGACCACCGGCACCTCCGCGCACGCCTTCACCCTGGTGCACGACAGCGAGCGGGACGCCTTCCGGGCGCAGATCGACTCGATGGGCCGGGGCACCACCCTGCTGATCGACACCTTCGACCTGCGCGAGGCCGTCCGCACCGCCGTCGAGGTGGCCGGCCCCGAGCTGGGCGCGGTCCGGATCGACTCCGGCGACCTCATCCTGGCGGCCCACCGGGTCCGCCGTCAGCTGGACGAGCTTGGCGCCGAGAAGACCCGGATCATCGTCACCTCGGACCTGGACGAGTACGCGATCGCCGCCCTCGCCGCCGCCCCGGTGGACGGCTACGGCGTCGGCACCAGCCTGGTCACCGGCAGCGGCCACCCGACCTGCGCGATGGTCTACAAGCTCGTCGCCCGCGCCGAGACCCCGGACGGCCCGCTGGTGCCGGTCGCCAAGCGCGCGGCCGGCGGCAAGACCAGCATCGGCGGCCGCAAGTGGGCCGCCCGCCGGCCCGACGCCGAGGGCATCGCCGAGGCCGAGGTGATCGGCACCGGGCCGGTCCCGGACGAGCTGCGGCCGCACCTGATGCAGGTGCCGCTGGTGCTGGCCGGCGAGACCGTCGGCCGCGAGCCGCTGACCGCCGCCCGCGAACGGCACATCCGGGCCCGCGCGGCGCTGCCGCTGTCGGCCACCCAGCTCTCCAAGGGCGACCCGGTCATCCCCACCGAGCTGATCGACTGATCCGCCCCGAGGGCGTGCGCGCGGCCCGGCGGCGGGTCGCGGACCTTCCGCCGCCGCGCACCACTGCCTAGAGTCAGCCGTAGAGTTCCCCTGGAGTCCCTCCCGCGCCGTCCGGCGTTCGCGAGGACCCGCCACCGGGGCGCACCGCCCCCCACATCCGAGGATGCGAGCCATGCACCGGGCACTGATCGTCGTCGACGTGCAGAACGACTTCTGCGAGGGCGGCAGCCTGGCCGTCGCCGGCGGCGCCGAGGTGGCCGCCGCCATCACCGACCTGATCGCCGGGTCCTCCCCCGGCTACCAGCACATCCTCGCCACCCGCGACCACCACGTCGACCCGGGCGAGCACTTCTCCGCCGAGCCGGACTACGTCTCCAGCTGGCCGGTGCACTGCGTGGCCGGCACCGAGGGCGTGGGCTTCCACCCCAACTTCGCGCCCGCGGTGATCTCCGGGGCGGTCGAGGCGGTCTTCGACAAGGGCGCCTACTCGGCGGCCTACAGCGGCTTCGAGGGACTGGACGAGAACCGCCGCGGCCCGGTGGAGTGGCTGCGCGAGCGGCAGGTCGACGAGATCGACGTGGTCGGCATCGCCACCGACCACTGCGTCCGGGCCACCGCCCTGGACGCCGCGCGGGCCGGCTTCACCACCCGGGTGCTGCTCGACCTCACCGCCGGGGTGTCGCCGGAGACCACCGCCGCCGCGCTGGAGGAGCTGCGGGCGGCCGGGGTCGAGCTGGTCGGCGAACCGGTGGTCCGTCCGTCCTGAGCCGTCCACGGGGCACGGGCGGCGTCAGACCACCAGCAGCTCCACCACGTCCGTCCCGCCGGCCCGGTAGGCCTCGCGCAGCTCACCGCCGACCGCCTCCGGGTCGGCGGCCAGCCGGGCGCCGGAGACGTACACCACGCGGATGCCCAGGTACTCCATCCGGTGCTGTCCGCCGCGCACCCAGGCGGCCTCGCCCTCGCTGACGCAGCGCAGGTCCGAGTCCACCTCCACCGCGACCCCGCGCTCCGGCCAGTAGAGGTCCGGGATGCCGATGTAGGTGCCGCCGCGCATCCGCAGCTCCGGACCGGCCAGCGGGGCCGGCAGCAGCCACTCGTCCACCAGCCGGTCCACCTGTTCCAGGACGAAGTCCCGCTCGGCGGCGAGGAGTTCATCCAGCGCGGCGCGCACCCGGGGCTCCCCGGTCAGGCCCGACTCGATCAGCTCGGCGGCCAACTCCCGTACCGTGCACCGGATCTCCGGGCGGGCGACGGCCTCGCGCAGCACCTCGCGCACCGGCACCGCCGCGTCCCCGTCCGCCGTCCACTCGCACAGCGCGTCCGCGACCGCCCGGGCGACCGGCGCACAGGCCAAGCCGTGCACCGAGCGGGCCACCAACTCCCGTTCGGTGCGCAGGATCCGCACGTCGCCCGCGTCCTTGAGCCGGCGCTGGCGGGGCACCAGGACGTCCACCCCGGTCACCGCGGGCAGCCGGGGCACGGTGGCGAAGCCGTACAGCGCCAGCGCGGCCGCGCCGGTGATCACCGCGCCCTCGCGGCGGCCCTCCTCCCGGCCGTTCTGCGCCGCGTACAGCAGCGCGGCCCACATCCGCTGCTCCGGGGTGGGCTCGCCGGACTGCAGCAGGTAGACCCGCGGCAGCAGTCGCTGCCAGGGGCCGCCCCGGCGGCAGTGCTCGGTGATGACCCGGGCCGGCACGCCCCGGGCGCGCAGCTGGCTCGCGGTGACGACGTTCTGCTGACGCTTCGCCAGCTCCTCCAGGGAAGGCGGCGGCGTGGGGATCCGGTAGCTCATGCGCCCGCCTCGCTACGCTCGACAGGGGCATTCGCCCATGCGTGCATCTCGATGATTCGCTCACTGCGTTCGCTCATGCGGACACCATCCCCAACCCCCGCGGCCCGCGTGACACGGCCTGACGCACTGTTACCCAACCGTCGTGAAACCGGGATCAGCCTGCACTAAAGTCCCCATACCCTCACCCATTTGGAGTAAATGACGTTCATATGGCTATCGGATCTGATCGAAAACGTCCGCCAACCTGGCCGCCTGACCCACAGTGATCAAGGGCATACGGCGAGGGACCCTCCGGGCGTCAATCGCACCTCCGGGATTGCCTAGGCTTACGTCATGTCACGTGACGAGACCGCCGGCCTCCGCGCGGCCCAGCTCCGCCTCGGCCGTCTGCCCGGATACGTCCGCCGCCCGGACCCGGCCCGCCGCAGCGGTGAGAAGGGCCATACGTACAAGAAGGGCTGGGAGGTCCGCTTCACCGCCCGGAGCGAGGCCGAGATAGCAGAGATCCGCGACCTGGTGGTCGCCGCCGGATTCGCCCCGGCCAGACCCTTCTTCAAGGGGCACCAGCTCATCCAGCCGGTCTACGGCATGGCCGCCGTGCAGGCCTACCTGGCCGCTAGACAGGCGGCCGAGGAACACGCCGAGCGGATCGCGCTCGGGCGCCGACGGCGCACGACGGGGGCGCACCCGGGCGCGACGCACACCGGAGGGGCGCACCCGGGCGGCGGGCACGCCCCCGGGGCCCATGCGGCAGGTGCGCACACCGCCGGTGCCCATGCGGCAGGTGCGCACACCGTCGGGGCTCCCGGCACCCACCGGTGCGAGCGCGAGGAGGCCGCGACGGGAGCCGCTGCCGCGGCGGGCGCAGCCGCCCAGTTGGCCCGCCGCCGGGCCGTCGAGTCCTTCCCCGCCCAGGTCGAACGCGGCCGCGCCGCCCACGACCTGATCTCCCCCACGGAGGCCCTCCCGAACTCCTGACCGGGCGGCACCGCGCCGCCCCGACCCGCGCCCCGGTCGCCACGAGCCGCCGGGGCGCACTCGACGCACCCACCCCCACCCGCCCCGGCGCAACCCCCGCCGTGAGTGCGCCGCCGTGAGTGCGGTTGCGCAGGCGGTTGCGCGGGCGCGACTTCGCGCCCTGGGCGTGGACGCCGACCCCGTCAGGCCCTACGGTGGCACCTCAACTGCCGTGCGACCACTGCCGTCCTACACCCTCTGACCAGCCGCGACACGCTCGCACCTACGCCCCCCGCACCACTGCGCAGCACTCCCCCGACCGGCCCCCGACCGGCAGTACCGCCGCCGCGCCGCACCGATCGCCAACGGAACCGGCCGAGCGTCGACGGATTCCGGGCATCCCATCAGATTGGTCACCCAGCGCACCGAGGGCCTACCGTAGAGTGAGCACAGATGATCGACCCTCAGAAGTCCATCTCCCTTGCCGAGAAGACGAGATGACCAAACGTCACACGAGCGCCGCCGAGCCTCCCCCGGGGCCCGGCGAACCGGAGGACGTACCGCTGGAGTTCGCGGCCTTCTGCGAACTCCACCGCCCCCGGTACCTCAGCTACGCCCGGGTGTGGCTGAAAGAGCACGCCGACGCGGCCATCGCCGTCCAACAGGCGTTCGCCGAAATCGCCGTCCAGTGGCGCGAGTTGCTCACCAGCCCGAACCCGACCGCGCTCGCCTGGCAGATCCTGCGCGGCACCGTCGTCGAACACACCCGACAGGAGACCCCCGTCCCGGACCGCCACCCCGCCGACGACGACCTGGCGATCCTGCACTACGTCGTCGGCCTCGCCGCCCCCGAGATCGCCGACGTCATCGGCACCGACACCGCCAGCGTCGCCGGACGGCTCCGGCGCACCATGCTGCACGAGGCCTCCGGCTGGTGACCCGCCCCGGCCGCCTGAGCCGCCTCAGACACCTCAGACACCTCAGACGCGCGCGCCCGTCACGTCGAACAGGTGGTGCACCGGGTCGTGGATCAGGTAGCGGGCGAAGGACTCGACCGTGAACCGTGCCCCGTCACTACGGTCCCCGGTCCGCCGCCACTGCTCGTCCGACACCGCCTCGAACGCCGCCGCCAGCGCCTCCCCGGCCTCCGCCAGCTCCCCAGCCACCACCTGCGGCCGCTGCTCCCAGTAGCGCTCGGCGGCCGCCGTCTCGTCCTGGTCCCAGTTCGGGAACAGCGGCCCGTCCTGATCGAGCATCAGGTTCAGCCGGACCAGGAACAGCCGGAAGACGTCCCGGACGTGGCAGGCGTACTCCAGGTCCGACCAGACCTCCGGGCTCGGCCGCCGGCGCAGCCCGTCCTCGTCGCCCGCCAGCACCGCCAGCCAGCTCCGCGCGTTGTCCCGGACCATCCCGGCGACGTCCGTGGCGGCCACCGCCGGAGTGTCCAACCCGCAGTCGGGGCAGGAACGTTCCAGCACCCAGGTCCAGTCCTTGGTGTCGGGGACGATCGCGTCGGCGGGGCTCACGTCGGCGGGGCTCACGGGGTTCTCAGGAGTGCTCATGGGCCCAGCATCGCCGCCCCGCACCCCGGCCGACCAGCGGCAGAGGCGCCAGCGACCACCGAAATGCTGCCAGCGGCCTTCCCGGCCGACCGGCTGCTCGGCTGCCTGGCCGGCTGACCGGCTGACCGCTGCCGGATCCGCTCAGTGCTCCGCGCGCTCGTACTCCAGCCGGGCCGCCAGCAGGCTCCCCAGGTTCTCGCGACTCCAGTCGCACATCGCGTCCATCGGCCCGAGCAGCGTCCGGCCCAGCGGCGTCAACGCGTACTCCACCCGCGGCGGGTTCTCGGCGTACTCCGTGCGCACCACCGCACCGTCCTGCTCCATCGAACGCAGCGACTCCGCCAACACCTTCGCGGTGATGCCCGCCAACGGCACCCGCAACTCGGAGAACCGGCGCGGGCCGCCCTCCAGACAGCGGATGATCCGCCAGGCCCACTTCCGGCTGCCCAGCACCGGCACGGACTGCACCGGACAGCCGGCCGGGAAGAAATCCGCCGGCAGCGGCGCCGGCACGGTCTGCGTCATCCCCCGACCGTACCCGGGCGGCCGGGTCCGATGAAGCCGGTTCCGCTCGATCCGGTTCCGTTGAAGTAACCGGCACCCCCCGGTCTACCGTCACGGCAACGGCGGGCGAGAGGCCCGCCACCGACACACCGGAGACCCCCCATGACCAGCACCACACCCCGGCCACAGCACCGCGCGGACGTCATCGTCTACGGCGCGGGCGGACAGGTCGGCCGCGCCGTCGTCACCGAAGCCCGCCGACGCGGCCTCACCGTCACCGCCGCCGTCCGCGACCCCGAGCGCCACGCCGACCTCGCCGCCGACGGCGTCACCCTGGTGCGCTGCGACATCACCGACCCGGCCGCCATCGCTGCCACCGCCCCCGGGCACCCCGCCGCCGTCGCCTCCGTCTACACCCCCGACACCCCCTCCGGCGAGTTCTACCGCGCCGCCACCACGGCACTCGTCAGCGGCCTCGGCCAGGCCGGCGTCCTCCGCCTGCTCAGCGTCGGCGTCGCCACCACCCTGCAGACCGCCCCCGGTGTCGCCGTCCACGACCATCCCGAATTCCCGGAGGCCTACCGCACCTTCTCGCTCGGCCACTCCGCCGCCCTCGACCTGCTCCACGACTCCCCCGCCACCCTCGACTGGGTCGTCGTCACCCCGCCGATGGACCTCGACCGCACCGCCCCCGGCACCGGCCGCTACCGGGTCGGCGGCCCCCACGTCCTCGGCCCCCGGATCGCCCAGGCCGACCTCGCCGTCGCCCTCGTCGACGAACTCACCACCCCCACCCACCACCGGGAGCAGATCGCCGTCGCCGAATAAGTCCCTGCCCGAACCGGACCCCGGCAGACATCCTGGGCACCATGGTCCGCCTCGTCCCCCTGGACACCCACAACAACTCCGCCGCCTACCGGATCGCCCTCACCCCAGACAGCACCGGCCGCGGCATCGGCACCGAACCCACCCTGCTCGTCCTGCGCCACGCCTTCGCCACCGTCGCCTCCACCGCGTCCACCTCGAAGTCTTCGAGTACGACGAACGCGCCGCCCGCGCCTACACCAAGGCAGGGTTCACCCTCGAAGGCCGCGCCCGCCAAGCCCACCACTGGGACGACCGCTACTGGGACGCCCTCCACATGGCCGCCCTACGCGACGACTGGCTCAGCACTCACCGACCGGGCCCGCCGTAGGGCGGCTGCGGCGGGTACGGCGGCACGGCGGCACGCTTGCGCCTCCGCGCCATCACCACCGCGGCTGCGGATGCGCCGATCACCACGGCACCGGCGGCTGCGGCGGCGATCACCAAACCGGTGTTGTCGCTGCCCCCGCCGCCGGAGCCGGCTTCGGGGACCACGGAGGGCTGGTCCGTCGCGTCGCTGTCCTCGTCGATCTGCGGCGTGCCCTTCGACTCCGGCCGCTTCGCCAGGGGGTTGTCCTTCGGCCCGTTGTCCACGGCGGGGTTCGGGTCCAGCGCCTTCGCGGGCGAGACGGTCCCATAGCCGTAGTGATTGTTCGGCACCACTGTCCCGTTGGCAGGAGGGGTGGCCGACTTGATCATCCGGTTGATGACCTGACCTGCGGTCAGGTTCGGGTACTTGGACCGAATCAGTGCGGCAGTGGCCGAGACGTAGGCGGTGGCATCAGAGGTACCGTCTCCGGCTCCGTAACTTGTCGAAGACTTGGCAGTGGCACGGTAGATATCCGCACCAGGCGCGACGAGCGTGGTCTCAGGGCCTGGTGTGGAACGGCCCCACACGCTCCCCTTGGAGTCCACTGCTCCGACTGCCACCACGCCGGGGAAGGCTGCGGGGTACCGAACACCCTCCGGATCCTCACCGAAGTTACCGACGCCTGCGACCAACACGACGTCCTTCGAGACCGCGTAGTTGACGGCTTCCCGTAGATCCGAATCGAGGCGAAAACTCCCTCCCAGGGACACGTTGACTACCCGCGCACCGTGGTCCACCGCGAAGCGGATCGCGTCCGCGAACCCGGTCTGCTGAGGAGCGGAACCATCACCTTCCGTCCCCACCTTTACCGGCAGGATCTTCGCCTTCGGGGCCAGGCCCATCACCCCTGCTTGTGCGCCGTGCCCGTGCCCCGCGATGAGGCTCGCCATCCCGGTACCGTGGCCATCCGTGTCCACACGACCGTCCGTCTTGCCGCTGGAGAAGTCAGCCCCAGGTAGCACCTGCCCGGTCAGGTCCTGGTGATCTTGGTTCACCCCTGTGTCGATCACGCCAACGACCACCCCGTCGCCTTGGCTGACCGGCCAGACCTTGGCCTCGGCCTCGAAGGTCTTCAGAGCCCATTGATGGTCCCTGATCTGGTCAGCCGATGCCGACGGCGCGGCGACACTCCAGACCAGCGCCCCGACGGCAAAGACCGCCGTACCACGCGCCATCAGGCGGCTCGTCAAACCCGGTCACCCCACTCAACGAGGCGTCCCGCAGATCACCGATCTGCGGGACGCGATCAGATCACCCGTCCGCTTACGGACCCGCCTCATTCCACCACGTTCGGATTCGCCGGCTTGTCCGACGCCCAGGTCTCCTCGTCCTCGACGAGGTAGTCCGGTCGTTTGCCGTCCTTTCCCTGGTCCTTCTTGCGACGCTGGGCTTCACTCATCGGCATACCGGGCGCCATGACGCCCGTGCTACGGGCTCCAGATTCGGCACTGAGCCGGTTACGAGCTCCCAGTCCGGATCCGCCTTCTGTGAAGGCCTGTTTGCCGCGCGCTCCGGCCTCCGGAGGCGGCGTCTCGCGGACTGCGCCACCGGGCCGGGCTCCAGAACCGCCCGCCTGTTTGGCGCCGACGCCCGGATAGACCGTGCCGCCACCACCGACGGTTCGGCCCGCCCCGGGACCCGTTCCCTCCAGTGGTGTCGCACCGCCGGGGAACTCCTTGCCACCAAATCCCGACTTGCCCTGCCCGAAGCCAGTCCCGACCGGCCCACCCAGTACCGCAGGCCCCCCAGGACTGGCGATCGTCTGCCCACCGCCACCGGCGATCGGTCCGCTCGTGGAGCTCACGGGCGACGTGGTGCTCAGGCCAGATGTCTGGGTCCCGGACGTAATTGGGCTCGGAACACTTCCACTCGGACGCGACACTGGGGTGCCCGAGATGTCCGCACCGGGGCCACGAGTCGCTGTGGTCGACGACTTCGGCGATGTCTGCGCTGTACCCCCCTTGATCCCCGAATCGGTCAGGGCAGGCGTAGTTCTCGACGCGGAACGAGCCTCCGCCGGAGGTGCGGAGACCGTCGATCGCCTCGACAAGGGTCCGCTCGTCGCTCGCCCCGATGTCCCCGTAGCTCCGAACGAGGTACCCGAGATCATCGCGGCCGCCGCCGCTGCCGCATTGCTCTGGTCCTGTGATCCAACGTCGCGGACGTCATCGAACGTCCCCGGATTGCGCGGCTTGGAGTCCGGCAGCGGCGGAGCCTTCAAGGCCGGCGTCGCGATGCGGTAGTGCATCGCGAGGGTCTGCATGACGGCGGCTGCTTCGGCCTTCTTCCGGTCGGTGATCTGGATGTGGTCGTCCTCGGTGCTGACGAGGTCGCCGACGGTGTCCTTGAACTTGTCCCAGTTGCCGGGTTCCTCGGGCATGTCGCGCTTGGCCTTGGCCATCGCCTCCGACATGTTGTGGAGGGTGTTGGCCGCGTCGTTGGCGTAGGCGGCGGCCTCGTTGATGTTGGCGGCGAGGGTGAGCATGGAGGTGTGGAAGGAGTCGCTCGTCGTTCCTTCCCAGGTGGTGGCCGCCTCGGTGCTGACCGTGGTCAGGGTCTTGCGGATCTCCTTGAGGGTGGTCGCCGCCTTGCGCCAGGGGTCGCCGGCGGCCATCACCGCGCCGGGGTCGAGGGCCTGTGCCATCTTGCGGAGATCGGCATGGCTGTACTTGGTGAAGTCGGTGTAGACCACGGGTGGTTCACCTCCGGTCGGATGGTGGGTCAGATGGTGGCGTTGCCGCGCTGGGACGGGACCTGGTTCGCCTGGTAGGCGGCCTCGCTGGCGGCCGAGGGCTGGGCCACGGACCAGCCGTCGTCGGCGAGCTTGAGCTTCGTGGCCACGTGCTGGTCGTGTTCCTCGTAGTTGGTCGCGGTCAGCTCGGCGTTGCGCTGGGCGTCGTTGATGGCGCCCTGGAGCTGGTTGAGCACGTCGCGCAGCGCGTCCCGCATGGTGCTGTAGCGGCCGTGGATCTCGGTGGCCTCGGCGAAGGTTCCGAAGGCGTTCTTGCCGATGCCGCTGCGCCCGTGGGTGGCGTTGCCGTTGGCGTCCTTCTCGAATTCCTTGAGCAGCAGCCGCACTTGGCCGGCGAAGGTGCGCAGTTGCTCGATCTCGACCCGGTAGCCCTGGTTGGCTCCGCCGGTCGATCCGGTCCCTGATCCCATTGCGGCGCCCCCCGTGCGTCCGTTCCTGGCGTTCGGGGCCCCGGCCCCGGTGTCTCATGTCTAACACACCGGGCCCGAATCCCGCCCGGTGCACGGTCAGTTCGCGGGCGTCCGGGTGCGCTGGGCTTCGGTGAGGGCGCGGCGGCAGAGGGAGTCGGCGTGCCGGGTGGTCTCCGGCAGCCGGTAGCGGCGGGCGAGGTCGAGGGTGGTGTGGACGGCGGTGTCGAGGCCGATGCGGTGGCCCACGGAGACGTAGACGGGCTTGACCCCGGGCCGGGTGCGGACGGCGCGGCCGACCTCCTCGCCGGTGGCGGGGTCGGTGAGCGGGGTCCAGGAGCCGCGGTCCGGGTCGGGGTCGTGGTGGTCGAAGGTGAAGGGGGTCTTGGCGACGCCGAGGGTGCGCAGTCCGGTGAGGACGCCGAGGTGGCTGGCGAGGCCGAGGCGGCGCGGATGGGCGAGGCCGTAGCCGTCGCAGACGACGGTGTCGGGGGTGCGGGTGAGGGCGGCCAGCGCGTCGAGGACGGCGGGGAGTTCGCGGAAGGCGAGCAGTCCGGGGATGTACGGGAAGGCGATCCGGCCGACGGCGGTGGTCTCCTCGACGACGTCCAGGGTGTCCCGGTCGAGCAGTACGGCCGCGGCGGCGACGAGGTCGCGGTCGTCGTCGTAGGCGACGTCGACTCCGGCGATCAGCCGACAGGGGGCGTCGTCGTCGACGGCCCGGACGAGCGGCCGCAGCCGTTCCTGTTCGGCGAGCGCCTGGGCCTCGGTGGTGGGCCAGTCGGCGGGGATGGGCACGGTCGGTTCCCCCGGTCTGCGTGGTGTCGGTCGGGCTCCACCGTACCGAGAGGTGCGGACGACCCCGGGGTGAGCCCGTGCGCCCCCTGTGCCCCTGACCCCGCAGGCTAGCCTGGTCGTACCGAACTCCCTTACCGGGTACGGCTCCTGGAGTCGGCACCATTCCCGCCCGTTCCCCCCGACGTGCGAAGGACCTCTCGCCATGCCGCGTCCGTCCGCTGCCCAGTTCTGCCTCGGCTCGTTCACCGTCGTCGCCACCGCGGTGGCACTGCTGGCCGTGTCCGGCGCCTCGGGCATCCTGGAGGTGGCGGTGCTGGTGGCCTTCGCGCTGGCGCTCGGCACGGTGGTGACGGTGCTCTCGGTGTCCGTCTCGGCCCGCTCGGCCGCGGTCGCCGACGGCTCCGGCGCCTCCCCGGCCGCGGCCGGGCACGAGTACGCCCGGCAGCGCTGATCCGCCGCCGGGCGTCGTCGTCCCGCTGCCGCGCTCAGATCTCGGTGGTGACCACCACGGTCTTCGCGGCCTTGTCGTGGACGCACTGCCGGTAGGGCTTGTCGAAGACGCCGAACAGGCCGTCGATGATCCACCACAGGCCGGCGCAGCAGATCACGGCCGGGAGGATGTAGACGGCGGCCCGGGTCCAGGCGGCGGCCTGGGTGGGCGGGTTCCCGTCGACCAGCATGGCGACGCGGATCTTCATCGCCTTCTTGCCGAGGGTCTGGCCGTCCCGGCCGAGCATCAGGGCCTCGTAGACGAGGTAGATGGCGCAGCCGAGCCAGAAGGCCTCGGTGGTGCCCTGGCGCGTGCCGAGGTCGACGAAGGGTCCCACGATGATGACGCCGACGGCCTGCATGAGGACGTAGTCGATGAGGCGGGCGAGGATCCGCTTGGGCCAGGTGCCGATGGGGGGCATGCCGGGGACGGGGCCGCCGCCGGGGGTGCCGTACATGCTGGGGCCGGTGCCGTAGCCGGGCGGGGGCTGGTCGTTCGGCTGTCCGCCGTAGGGCGGTCGGCCGTACTGGTTCTGACCGTAGGTCGGTCCGCCGTAGCTGCCCTGGTAGGCGCCGGGGCCCTCGGGCGGGGTGCCGGACGGGCCCTCGGACGGGCCTTCGGACGGGGTGCCGGACGGGCCGTCGAAGGGCTCGTCGGACGGGGTGGGGCGCGGCGGTTCGCCTTCCGGCGTGCCGCCGCCCGGGGTGGGGGGCCGCTTGTCGGAGGAGGGCTGACCGCCCCCCTCCGGCTGGGGGCCTGAGGGGTCGTGGGTGCTCATCCCCCGAGTAGAACATCACACATTCTCAAGACTTGGGACATTTTGTCCGTTTTGCCGTCCGCCGACCCGCCCGGGCACCGGGCGCACCCGGGTGCGGCGCCCTCAGCCGCGGACCACCCGGGTCCGGGCCGCCCGGTCCTGCCAGCCGCGCCGCGCCGGACGGTCGAACAGCGGCCAGACCAGGCCGAGCAGCAGCGCCACGCCGAGCTGCCGGACGAGCCACCGCAGCAGCGAGCGGCCGAGGCTCAACCGGGTCCGGCCGCCGGGGGCGGTGGCGTCCACCACCCGGATCCGGGCCAGTCGCTTGCCGAAGGTCTGGCCGGTCCGGGCGATCGGCAGCACCTCGTAGACCAGGCTGACGAACAGCAGGATGCCGAGCAGGGCGGCGAGCTTGCCCAGCACCACGTCGTCCACCAGCCAGACCTGGACCTGACGGCGGGTGAGGGAGCTGGCCATCTTGGCCTGGTCGACCTTCTGCTGGAGGTGGTCGGAGACCGAGCTGCCGAGCGGGATCCCGGCCGCGACGGCGACCACCAGCAGCACCGCGGTGTCCACCGCCCGGGCCGCCAGCCGCCGCCCCAGTCCGGCGGGCACCGGAGCCGCCGACCGGCGGCGGACGGCGGCCTCCCGGGCCGGCCGCACCACGGGCAGCGCGGCGGCCGGAGGCGCAGCCGACCCGGACGCCGGGGCGGGCACCTCGGCCGGGGTGACCGCCGCGCGGGCCGGGGCAGGCGGCTCCTCGGGCTCGACCGCCACCTCGATCACCGGCAGCGCCATGGCGACCTCGACCGGCGCCGGCGCCTCGCGAACCGCCACCGCCATGGCCGGCGCGACGGCCGCGGCGACCTCAACGGCAACAGGTGCGCGCTCCGCCTCTGCGCGCCCCTCCTCTTCCTCGGGCGCCCCCGGAAGCACCCCCCAGGAGACCCAGCGCGGAGCCCCGCCCGTCTCCATCAGACCCCGCTGCTCCTGGGGATCCGCCTGCCATCCGGAGGCCCCGAAGCCCCCGGCAGCCTCCTCCGCCGTGGGCTCGACGGCGCGGAACACCGGCCCGCCGATCGCCTCCGCGACCCGTGGCCCGACCACGAAGGACGCCCCGCCCGTGGTCTGGTCGAGGTACACCGGCCCGGTGTCGCCGGGGCCCGGAACATCCCGGGACAGCGACGGCGCAAGCGAAGGCGCGGACACCACCATGGGCAGGTCCGAACGCTCGGGCGGCACCGGCACGGGCATCACCGGCGGCGGCACCGCCCGCGTCGCCGCCATGTCGGGGGTGGGCCGCCGGGTGGCGAACCGGGGCGGCTGCAACAGCTCGCCCTCGGCGGGCGCGGGCCGGGTGGTGCCCGGCACCCAGGCCGAGCCGCCCCAGTACCGGACGAAGCCCGGGATGGAGGGGTCGGGGTAGTAGCCGGGCTCGGGCGCGACGGCCGGGTCGCCGTCGGCGGCGAAGGGGCGGTCCGTCATGGGGGTCTTCTCTCCTGTCAGGTCCTGACGAGGGGCGGTTGGGGGCCGCCTGGCCATCAGCAGGCCGGAACGGGTCGAAACAGGTTGAACCGAATCGAACGGCGGCACGCCCGCGCACACCCCGGGGCGCCCGGCGCGCATGGCGGCGCTATCGAGGGCGGACAGTCGCCGGACAGTCACAAAGGGTAGTACCTCGCCGGGGTGCCGACGGGAAGTTGGGGATTCCCCGGACAGCGGACGGCCGCCCGGGGTAAAGAACCGGGCGCGCGGGGGGCGCCCGCGCGCCGCACCCCCGCCGTTCACCACCCCTCCCGGAACTTCCCGGAGAAATCCCGGAAACGCGTGTAAGAGCCGGGGCGGACCGCCCTCTCAAAGGTCACAGGGCCCGGAACCGGGCACGAACCGAAGGCAGAGAGGAAGACGATCATGGACCGCCCCGTCAGCGTCGTGGAGCACGAACTGGAGTTGAACCTGGTGCTCTCCCCGGAGCACAGCGTCCCCGTCCCGGCCCGGCTGACCTACGGCAGCCACGACCCGTACGCGGTGTACATCACCTTCCACCTGGACACCGGTTCCCCGGTGACCTGGGTGTTCGCCCGCGAGCTGCTGGTCGAGGGCACCTTCCGCCCGTGCGGCCAGGGCGACGTACGGATCTGGCCGACCCGCTCGGGCCGGCGCAGCGTGCTGTGCCTGGCGCTGAGCTCGCCCGCCGGGGACGCCTTGCTGGAGGCGCCGCTGCCGGCCGTCGCGGCCTGGCTGGAGCGGGCGCACCGGCTGGTCCCGCCGGGCAGCGAGCTGGCCGCCGTCGACATGGACGGCTCGCTCGCCGAGCTGCTCGCGTAGGCGTGCCGGTCGTGCGCCGCAGCGTCCACTGGTACGTCCAGGAACTCCGCGACGCCCGGGAACTCCGGTCCGCGCAGGAGCACCGGCGCACCCGTGACCGGGGGGCCGACACGAGCGTGGAGGGCAGGAGCGACGGCGCCCCCGCCGGCTCAGCGGGCCGCGGGGGCCTGCTGACGACCGCGGGCGGCGTCCGGGCCGCCGCCGTCGCGCTGTCCGGGCAGCCAGACGAGCGGGGCACCGGCGGAGCGCCGCCGTGCCCTTATCCGGATGGCGGCGGCGAGCAGGAAGCAGAGTCCGACCCACGGATAGATCGAGGTGGGCAGCTGGCGCAGCGGTGACATGTGGAGGACGGCCGCGCCGAGCGGCTTCGCCGCCCACATCGCGAAGGACAGGAAGGCGAGCAGGGTGGCCCAGAAGGCGGCCCGCCAGCGCAGTCGGCGGACCGCGGCGGGGCGGGCGTGCTCGACGGAGGCCTCCGCGGCGAGCAGGACGAGCATCGGGACGCACCAGACCCAGTGGTGGGTCCAGCTGATCGGCGAGATCAGCACGGCCGTGACGGCCGCGACGCAGACTCCCCAGGCCTCGGACCGGGGCAGCCAGCGGCCGCTGCGGGCGGCCCAGGCGGCGATGGCGAGGCCCGCGATGGCGACCAGGGCGACCCCGAGGGTGGCGAGGATGCCGGGGTTCGCGGTGTGCAGCAGCCGGGCGAAGGCGCCGCGCAGCGACTGGTTGTCGACGATCTCGGTCTTGCCGACCCGGGAGGAGTCGTAGAGGTACTTGGTCCAGAAGCCCCAGGTGGCGTCGGGCAGGAAGAGTGTGCCGATCAGGAAGGTGCCGAGGAAGGTGAGGCCGGCCGTGAAGGCGGCCCGGACCCGGCCGGTGATCAGCAGGTAGACGGCGAACAGGCCGGGGGTGAGCTTGATGCCCGCGGCGATGCCGATCGCCAGGCCCTTGCCGCGGTGCCCGTCCGAGCGGGTGAGGTCCCAGAGGATCAGGCAGCCGAGGGCGAGGTTGATCTGGCCGTACCGGAGCGTGGTGAAGACGGGTTCGAGCCAGACGCCGAGGCCGGTGATCAGGACCACGCCGATCGGCCGCAGCTCACGCCGCGGCCAGCCGACCAGCTTGAAGGACAGGTGGGCCATCAGGGCGAGCAGCCCGAGGTTGCCGAGAGTGATCGCCACCCGGAGGAAGGCGATCGGGAACCAGGTGGTCGGGACGAACAGCATCGCCGCGAACGGGGGGTAGGTCGCGGGCAGGTTCCACTCGGTGACGCGCAGCGCGTAGAGGTCGTTGCCGTTGGCGACGGCGGCACCCTCGGCCCGGTAGACGATCATGTCGACCATCGAGGTGTGGACGAAGTGGCGGACCACTGCGTATGCGACCAGCGAGAGCAACGCCAAGGACGAGGCCACCAGCATCGGGCGGCGGGGGGCCTCGCGCAGCGCCCGCACGGGGGCACCGAGCGCGATCCGCAGCCGGTCGGACAGGCGGGCGGGCGAAGGGGCGGGTACGGCCCGCACCGGGCTGCGCTCGTCTTGCACCGCTGTCACTGTCCACTCCGTCCACCGCTCGGCCAACCAGCGACGATACCGGATGCGACCGGTCCCGTCCTGGGCGCGATCGACTACGCAAAGTGACGAAAGCGCCCCGACCGGCCTCGCTCGACTGCGGAGGAGCACGGACGGCGTTGACGCCGATCACCGGTGGCCTCGGTCACCTCGGGAACAGCGCGCCCCGGCTCCGCCGCCGCCCGGCCCGGGCGGGCGAGGCCTCCTCCGGGCGGGTGCGCAGCCGTAGCTGGGTCTCCGCGCCGCCGAGCACGGCGGAGCGGCCGAGCGCGAGGTCCCCGCCGGTGGACTCGGCGAGCTTGCGGACGATGTCCAGCCCGAGGCCGGTGGAGCCCTCGCCGCCGTGGCCCTCGCCGCGCTTGAGGGCGGCGGCCGGGTCACGGTAGCCGGGGCCGGCGTCGCCGACCAGCACGATCACCGAGCGGTCGGTGGCCAGGACGTCCACCGAGAAGGCGGTGCCGACGGCGGTGTGCCGGAAGACGTTGCCGAGCAGCGCGTCGACGGCGGCGGCCAGGTCGCCGCGCTGGACGGGCACCGGCGCGGGGCGCTCGGCGCCGGCCAGCTGCCAGCGGCGGCCCTCGTCCTCGGCGAGCGCGGACCAGAAGCCGACCCGTTCGCGGATCACCTCGGCGGCGTCGCAGCCGACCGCGA
Organism: Kitasatospora sp. NPDC053057; assembly: GCF_044546945.1. NCBI lineage: Bacteria > Bacillati > Actinomycetota > Actinomycetes > Kitasatosporales > Streptomycetaceae > Kitasatospora > Kitasatospora sp. NPDC053057. Next base: position 155,256 of record NZ_JBITZP010000008.1, read on the forward strand.
CGGCAGGCGAGTCCTCGGGGGCGCGACGGGCGGAGCGGATGATCTGGTCGACCTCGCGCTCGAGTTGGGCCACCGCGTGCCGGGTGGCGTCGGCCGCGTCGCCGTCGCCGAGCGAGGCGGCGTTGAGGCGCAGCACGGTCAGCGGGGTGCGCAGCCGGTGTGACAGGTCAGCGGCCAACTCACGTTCGGCGGCGAGGAGTTGGACCACCCGGTCGGCCATGGTGTTGAACGCGTGGGCGGCTTCGCGCAGTTCCTCGGGGCTGCCGTCGATCTGCTTGCCCTCCACCGGGACGCGCACCGCGAGGTTCCCGGCGCCGAGCGAGCGGGCGGCGGCGGCGAGCCGGCGGGCGGAGGCGACGATCCGGCCGCCCATCCGGTCGGCGACCAGCACCGAGATGGCGACCAGGCCGAGCGCGACCGCGGAGAGCACCAGCCAGGCGGTGGAGACGCCCCGGGTGAGGTCGCTCTCGGCGACGAACACCTCGACCACGGCGGTCCGGCCGGTGTCCACCGCGACCGGCTGGAGCAGCGCGTAGCCGCCGGGCACGGCGACGGTGAAGGCCCGGCCCTGGCCGCCGGCCGTGGCCACGTCCGCCGCGGCGGCCCGCCCCTCCCCGATGGTCGGCCCGCCCGGGCCCTCGACACCCGCTTCCCCGGTGTCCACCGCCCCGGCCGGCACCGGCAGGTGCACCGCCATCCGCCCCTGCGCCCCCGCGTCGGTGCTGGCCAGCGCCCGGTCGATGGCGTCCTGGTCGGTGGTGATCGCCAGCGCCGGCCCGAGCGCCGCGGCCTGCCGTTCGGCGGCGGTGAACGCCCGGTCCCGGGCGGTCTGTTGGACCATCAGGCCGAGCGGGATCAGGAAGGCCAGCGCGACCATGGTGGTTCCGGCCACCGCGGCCTTGATCAGGGCCCAGCGCAGCGAGTGCGCGAACCGCTTCACGTCCGGTGCTCCGCGGGGCCGGCGGGGGCCTCCAGTCGGACCCCGACGCCCCGGACGGTGTGCAGGTAGCGGGGGTCGGAGGCGGTCTCGCCGAGTTTGCGGCGCAGCCAGGAGAGGTGGACGTCGATGGTCTGGTCGCCGCCGTAGGTCTGCCGCCAGACCTCGGCGAGGATCTCCTTGCGCGGCACCACGACGCCGGGCCGGGCCGCCAGGAAGGCCAGCAGGTCGAACTCACGCCGGGTCAGGTCGAGCGCCCGCCCGTCCAGGACGGCCTCGCGCCGCTGGAGGTCGATGGCGAGTCCGCCGACCCGCAGCACCTGGGCGACGGGTGCTGCGCCGCCGCCGAGCCGGCGCAGCACGGCGGCCATCCGGGCGCTCAGGTGCTCCCCGGAGAAAGGTTTCACCAGGTAGTCGTCGGCGCCGTCGTTGAGCAGCCGGACGATCTCCGCCTCGTCGTCCCGCGCGGTGGAGATGATCACCGGGACGTTGGTCAGGCCCCGGATCATCTTGAGCGCCTCGCTGCCGTCCAGATCGGGCAGGCCCAGGTCCAGGATCACCAGGTCGCAGCCGACCTGGGCGACCTCCCGCAGCGCCTCCAAGGCCGTGCCCACACTGCGGACCGCGTGACCGCTGTCGGTCAGGTGGCGGATGAGCGCGGACCGTACGAAGGGGTCGTCCTCGACCACGAGCACTGTTGCCATGGACCTGCACGGTACGCCATCGGCGGGCAGTGGTCTGTACCTCAGGGGTGGGTCCGGTGCGGGTCCGGACATGGTGCAACTGCCTTGCCGAACACCGGGGGTGCCGGTCTCCGCCGACCGGGAAATACGGCAGGATGTGCGGACGATGCGGAACGGACTAGTACAGCTCTGCGCCTGGGCGGCGGCCACCGGGGCGGCGGTGGCGCTGTCCTGGCTCGGCGTGCACGCGGTGCTGACCGGGGCCGCGTTCGAGCAGCCCACCGCACTGCCGCTGCCCTCCCCGAAGGCCGGCGGCACGCCGCACAGCGCGACCGCCGCCCCCGGCCCGGCGCCGACGGCGGACACCCCGACCCAGTCCGCCTCCCCGACCGCGACCACCACCGCCGCGCACTCCCCGGCCAACGCCGCGGCCACCACCGCGGCCGCCCCGCCCACCAGGCGGCCGGTGCCCACCACCACGTCCACGGTGCGCAGCTACCCGATCCCCGGCGGCCGGGTCGCCCTGGACATCCGCGCCGACCAGGCCTCGCTGGTCTCCGCCACCCCGGACCCGGGCTGGCAGATGCAGGTGTGGAACGGCGACCAGTGGATGCGGGTGGACTTCACCAAGGACAACCAGGCCAACTCGGTCTTCGTCTACTGGAACGGCCACCCGCCGGTCGTGGAGACGGCGGTCCGCTGATCCGGCGCCGGGCGGACCGGCGCGCAACTGTTCCGTTTCATCCTGGTCAAGCTGCGCCCCGGGGCGGGAGAATCGGCGGCGCCGCTGTACAGAACGCCCACCGGAGGACGGAGCCGCGATGCCCCCCGCCCAGTCCCCGAGCTCCCCCGGCTCACCCGACTCCCCCGCCCCCCAGGGCGCTTCCACGACCCCGGCGGGCGGCGGGAACGACTCCATCGACGCCCTGGACGGCCGGCTGATCCGGCTGCTGGCGGAGGAGCCCCGGATCGGCGTGCTGGAGTGCTCGCGCCGGCTGCAGGTCGCCCGCGGCACGGTGCAGGCCCGGCTGGACCGGCTGCAGGCCAAGGGGGTGATCAGCGGGTTCGGTCCGGAGGTGGACCCGGCGGCGATCGGCTACCCGGTGACGGCCTTCGCCACCCTGGAGATCTCCCAGGGCCAGGGCGCGGACGTGCGGGCGCACCTGGCGCGGGTGCCGGAGGTGCTGGAGCTGCACACCATCACCGGGATCGGGGACATGCTGGTGCGGATCGTGGCCCGCTCAAACGCGGACCTCCAGCGGGTGATCGACCGGGTGGTGGGCTTCGACGGGATCGTCCGCTCCTCCACCGCGATCGTGCTGGAGAACCCGGTGCCCTACCGGATCCTGCCGCTGGTGGACCAGGCCGCCGCCGAGTAGGACGGTCCGTCGGGGTCGATGCGCCGACTCGGCATAGGCATGAGGCCCTGGAGCGGCACTCCGGGCACTATCTGGCCGGTCCCGCTGTGGCCGGCCTGGTCCGGGCCCAGTTGCAGGAGTACGCGGCCGGGTCAGCAGCTGGGGACGCTGCCGCCGCTCTTCAGCGCGTCCAGCGCCGCGACCGACTCGGCGAGCGTGCCCACCGGCACCAGCCGCAGCGTCCTGGGGGTGTTCACCTTGGCGTCCGTGCACTCGTCCTTGGGGACCAGGAAGACCGTCGCGCCGTCCCGGGCCGCCGCCTGGGTCTTCAGCGGGACGCCGCCGACCGGGCCGACGGTGCCGTCCTTGTCGATGGTGCCGGTGCCCGCGATCTTGAGCCCGCCGGTGAGGTCGCCGCCCTTGCCGTCGCCGGCCAGCTTGTCGACGATGCCCAGCGCCAGCATCTGCCCGGCGCTGGGGCCGCCCACGTCACCGAGGTCGACCTTGACCTTCACCTGGTCCGGCGAGAGGTGGAGGTAGCCGAGCGCGGCCGCGGTGGCGCTGTCCTGCGACTCCGCCATCTGCTGGGCCGTCTCCGCGTTGGCCTTGGCCGGGTTGCTCTGCGGGTACACCACCTCGGTCGGCTGCACGGCCTCCTTCGGGTCGAACCAGGCCTGCAGCGAGCGCCACAGGGTGGTCCGCTGCTCCGGGTTGGTGGCCGTGATGGTGACCATCCGCAGCTCGCCCGTGGTGCCGCGCAGCGGCGCCCCGCTGATGGTGAGCACCGGCCTGTCCTGGTACGCGCCCAGGGTGTCCGCGGTCAGGCCCGGCCAGGTGATGGTGTACGGCAGCGGGACGAAGGCCGCCACGCCGAACAGCGCGGCGACCAGCACCCCGCAGAGCGCGAGCGCGCGGGTCCGCGGGGACGAGAGGGCCTTGGGCAGCTTGGTGTCGGACACAAGGGGAATCCAAACACACCCGGCACCGCCGCGTGATCCGCCGGCCCGCTCGCTCCGCTCAGGCGCGGAGGCTACCTCAGGGCGTCGGCGACCTCGGTGGCCGCCTCCACCACCCGCGGGCCGACCCGCTCGGGCACCAGCCCGTTGAGCATCACGACGCCGACGCTGCCCTCGATGCCGCTCAGCCCGAGCAGCGCGGCGGCGGCCCCGCTGGCCCCGGACTGCTCCTCCGCACGGGTGATGACGAAGCCCTGCTCGGGCCGGCGCTGGCTGGGGAAGGTGCGGGCCTCCAGGATCGCCCGGCCGGCCGCGCTCTCGCCGAGCGGGTGGCGCAGTCCGGTGCGGTAGGCGACGTGGAAGTCGGTCCAGCTGGGCTCGACCACGGCGACGGCCAGCGCCTCGTTGCCGTCCACCAGGGTCAGGTGGGCGGTGGCGCCGAGGTCCTCGGCCAGGCTGCGCAGGGCGGGCAGCGCGGCCTCGCGCAGCAGCGGGTGCACCCGGTGGGCCAGCCGCAGCACACCCAGTCCGACCCGGGCCCGGCCGCCGATGTCGCGGCGGACCAGGCCGTGCTGTTCCAGGGTGGCGAGCAGCCGGTAGACCACGGTGCGGTTGACGGCCAGCCGGGCGGCCAGCTCGGTGACGGTGAGCCCGCGCTCGGAGTCGGCGAGGAGTTTGAGGACGCGGACGCCGCGGTCCAGCGTCTGGGAGGTCTCGGCAGTCACGACGGGCGGTCCTTTCCGCGGCGCTCGCGGGGCGTACGGCGCCGGGCCCGGGGGGGCGGTGTCGCGCGCAGGTGGGGGTGGCCGCGCTCGGGCCGTACGGTGTCGTCCTTGACGGCCGCACGGTCCTGCGGAGCCCGTCCCGCGGGGGTTGCCCGGTGGAAGAGCGTGGGGGAAAGGTAGTGAAGGAAATGTCGCGGCGGAAGTGGTTGTCCAAAATTCGGGCGTGATCGTCATCGACGCCGCCGGGAATTCCGGACAAACCCTGCCATTCCCCCAGCCCTGCCGGGGCGTCGGTTCGACGCCGGTCCGATGTCCGGACACGCCGGAACGGACGGGTCCGGACCGGTCCGGCCCGGACCCGCCTGCCGGACCGTTACTTCGCCCACTCCCGGATCTTGGCGATCCGCGCCTTCAGCTGGTTGGCGGTGGCCTGCGCGGTCAGCGGCCCGCCGCACTGGCGGCGCAGCTCGTTGTGGATGGTGCCGTGCGGCTGGCTGGTGCGGTGGTGCCAGGCGGCCACCAGCGCGTTCAGCTCCTTGCGCAGCTCGCGCAGCTCCTGGTGGGTGACCACCGGCCGCTGCTCGGCCGGCAGCTCCAGCAGGTCGGCCTCCTCGGCGGGCTTGGCCTTGCTGCGCTGGATCTGCCGGTGCTGGCGCTTCTGCAGCAGCATCTGCACCTGGTCCGGTTCCAGCAGGCCGGGGATGCCGAGGTAGTCCTCCTCCTCCTCGCTCCCGGGGTGGGCCTGCATGCCGAACTCCATGGCGTTGTACAGCACCCGGTCGAAGACCGCCTCGGAGCCCAGCGCCTCGTAGGAGAACTCCTCGCCGCCCGCGCCGTCCGGCCCGTCGTTGGCCCGCTCGGCCTCGGCGAGCAGCCGGTCCTCCTCGTCGAAGAGGCCGTCGCCCTCCTTCTTCGGCCGGTCCAGCACGTGGTCGCGCTGGAGCTCCATCTCGTTGGCGAAGCCCAGCAGCATCGGGATGGTCGGCAGGAACACCGAGGCCGTCTCGCCGCGCTTGCGGGCGCGCACGAAGCGGCCGACGGCCTGGGCGAAGAACAGCGGGGTGGAGATCGAGGTGGCGTACACGCCGACGCACAGCCGGGGCACGTCGACGCCCTCGGACACCATGCGGACGGCGACCATCCAGCGCGAGGTCCCCTCCGCGTAGTCGGAGATCCGCTTCGAGGCCTCGGCCTCGTCGGAGAGCACCAGGGTGACCTTCTCGCCGCTGATCTCGCGCAGCATCTTGGCGTAGGCGCGGGCCACGTTCTGGTCGGTGGCGATCACCAGTCCGCCGGCGTCCGGGATGGCCTTGCGGACCTCGGTCAGCCGCCGGTCGGCGGCCTGGAGGACGGAGGGGATCCACTCGCCCTGCGGGGACAGCGCGGTGCGCCAGGCCTGGGCGATCAGGTCCTTGGTCATCGGCTCGCCGAGCCGGGCCTCCAGCTCGTCGCCGGACTTGGTGCGCCAGCGCATGTTGCCGCTGTAGCTGAGGAAGATCACCGGGCGGACAACGTGGTCGGCGAGCGCGTGCCCGTAGCCGTAGGTGTAGTCGGCGATGGACTTGCGGATGCCGTCGCTGCCCGCGTCGTACGCGACGAACGGGATCGGGTTGGTGTCCGAGCGGAACGGCGTCCCGGTCAGCGCGAGCCGGCGGGTGGCCGGCTCGAAGGCCTCGAAGCAGGCCTCGCCCCAGGACTTGGAGTCACCGGCGTGGTGGATCTCGTCCATGATCACGAGGGTCTTGCGGGCCTCGGTGCGGTTGCGGTGCAGCATCGGGTTGACCCCGACGCCCGCGTAGGTGACCACGATGCCGTGGTAGTCCCGGGAGAGCGGCCCGGAGGAGTACGCCGGGTCCAGCCGGATGCCTATCCGCGCGGCGGCCTCGGCCCACTGCTTCTTCAGGTGCTCGGTCGGCGCGACGACCGTCACCTGCTGCACCAGGTGGTTGTGCAGCAGGTACGAGGCCAGGGTGAGCGCGAAGGTGGTCTTGCCTGCGCCCGGGGTGGCGACCGCGAGGAAGTCGCGCGGCTGGGTCTCGATGTACTTGTCCAGCGCACCCTGCTGCCAGGCCCGCAGCTTGCCCGCGGTGCCCCAGGGGGCGCGGCCGGGGAAGGCCGGGGAGAGGTGGTGCGAGGCGGCGGGTGCGGCATGGCCGACGGCCCGGGCGGGCTCCTGCGGCTCCGGTACGTCGGAGAACAGCGGCATCGAGGAGGCGGCGGCAGTACTCACGGTCTCCGAGGGGGATCATCGCAGGTCAGAGGCGGTTTTGCGGCCTCGCCCCGCGGTCGGGCGGCGATCGGACAACCCGCCCAGCGTACCGGTCCGGGGCTGTTCGGGCCTCCAGGCCGGGCTCCGCGCCGGGCCCGGACGGCCGGAAATCGACGTGACGCAGGTCACAGGCGATCGCCCTCAAAACCTCGTAATCCCCGGCGCCCCCGGGACTCTCACCAGGGTGAGGCCGCACCAACCCCACCTGCCGTCGCGCGGCCCGCACCGAACGAAGGGACCCACCCTTGCACTCCGCCGTCGAAGAGACCGTCCAGGCCCGGCTGATCCTCTCCCCGCACCGCTCCGCCCGGCTGCGCGTCGTCCTGTCCTACCTGCCGGAGGACCCGTTCGCGGTCCGGATGGCCTTCCCCGCCGAGTTCTCGCTGGACGAGGTCGCGGACGGCCGGAGCGCCGAGGACATCGTCTGGGTGTTCGCCCGCCGGCTGCTCTCCTCCGGCCGGGAGGAGCCGGCCGGCGTCGGCGACGTCCACGTCCGGCCCTCGGTCGGCCGGCGCACCATGGTCGAGCTGCGGGCCCCCGAGGGCACCGCGCTGCTCCGGTTCGACACCACCGACCTGCGGCGCTTCCTGTGGCGCAGCCGGCTGCTCGTCCCCGAGGGCGAGGAGCACCTGCACCTGGACGCCGACCGCGCGCTCGCCCAGCTGCTCGGCTGACGAGGCGCCCGGCGTCCGGGAGCGCCCCGCGCTTCCGGGCGTCAGAGCCCGTCAGCGCCGGTCGTGAGTGGGACGGCCGCCCGGCTCCGGGGCCGGAAAGGGCTAGCCCGACAGCTTGCGCATCAGCCGGACGCCCTGCGCCGCCGTGAGGTGCGGCAGGTAGGCCTTGCCGATCGCCCTGGTGATGCCGGGCAGCGCGGCCGGGTCGGGGTAGGCCATGTACATCGGCCGGTACTCCGGCTGGAACTTCGCCTTGAACGCCAGCAGCGAGCGGAAGCCGTACACGGGCTCCAGCACCCTGCCCATCCAGTCCAGCATCCGCTGCAGCCCGGTGGGCTCCTCGTCCTGCCCGGCGCGGGCCAGCGGCGCGCCCGACAGCGACAGGAAGCGCGCGCCCTCGGCCTTGAAGCCGAGCGCGGCCGAGGCGATCAGGAACTCGTTCACGCCCCGGAAGCCGTCCGAGCGCCGCCGCATGAAGTCCAGCGTCCAGCCGACCGCCACGCCGTCCTCGTACACCGGCATCCAGCTGGTCAGCCCGTGCACCACCCGCTCCCCGTCCACCGCGACCAGCACCCGCACGTCCGGGTCGTCCAGCTCCTCCAGCCCGCCGAGCGTGAAGCCCATCTCGGGCAGGCCCTTCTCGGAGACCCACTCCTCGGAGATCGCCCGGATCTGCTCCCGCAGCGCGAGCGGCGCCTCGTGGTACGTCCACCACTCCGCGGTGATGCCCTGCTTGCCGGCCTTGTTCAGGGCGGTGCGGATGTCCTGCCACTTGCGGCCGGTGAAGGCCAGCTCGGGTAGCGGCACCACGGTGTCCTCTGCGACCTGCACCGAGCGCCAGCCCAGTTGGGCGGTCGCCGCCCTGGTCTCGGCGCTGACGCTGTAGAAGCACGGCGTCCAGCCCCGTGCGTCGCAGTACCGGGCGAAGCCCGCCACCGCCCCGGCCCGGTCCTCCGGGGCGCCGAACGGATCGCCGGTGGTCAGCGCCACGGTGCCGACCACCCGGTAGGCGACGGCCGCGCGGCCCTGCTCGTCGAACCAGTAGTGGTTGCCGTCCCAGGTGGTGATGAAGGACAGCGTCCCGCCGCCGTGCGCGGTGAGCAGCGCCCGGGCGCGGGCGGCCGCCGCCGCGTCGGCGTGCAGCATCGGACGGCGGAACGCCGACAGCAGCGCGCCCAGCGCGACCACCCAGAACGCCAGCCCGCAGTACGTCTCCAGGAACAGCGCCACCGGGCCGACCGCGATCGGGTAGTCCGGCAGCAGGTCGTTGTAGGCGGGCGGCAGGAACTGCGCGGGCAGCCCGTTCACCAGCCCGCGCAGGCCCGCGCCGGGTTCGAACTGCCCGGCCACCAGCCGCCCGAGGCCCACGTACGCCGCCGCGGCGACCAGCGCGGCCCCGCCGACGACGGCGGCCAGCCGGCCCACCGCCCGGCCGGTCAGCCGCAGCCGGAACCGCTGCCGGGTGGCCAGCAGCAGGACGGTGGTCAGCAGCGGCAGCAGCATCGCCTCGACGAAGTACTGCACCACGTCCCCGCTGACCGGCCCGGCCTCGAAGTACAGCCAGGCCAGCAGCGCCGTCCAGAGCAGCTCGGTGGCGACGCTGATCCGCCAGGCGAACCGCAGGCCCCGGCGCAACCCCTCGGCGAGCACCAGCAGCAGCCCCGGGAACAGCGCGGCCATCAGCCGGCCGGGGGTGTCGAATATCCGCTCGACGGCGTGTGCCCGGGCGCAGTCGTGCGCCGAGACCGCGCAGAAGTCGGCCACCTCCTCCGGACTGAGCCGGTGGGAGAAGTACAGCTCGGAGAAGGTGTTGAAGGGCCCGCTGGCGTCGTCGTACAGCGAGGCGATCAGCGGTCCGCAGGCGGCGGCGACCAGGCAGAGCGCGACCAGCACCCGGGTCTCGGAGTGCGAGGAGCGGTGGCTGCGCAGGTACGGCCGGCCGCGGCTGAGCAGCGCGCCCACGCCGAGGCCGAGCAGTGCGGCGGCGCAGCGCTGGACGCTCTGCAGATGGCCGACGTACAGCGTCATGACCAGCGGGACGAGCAGCACCAGCAGGTGCAGCCGGCGGCGCCAGAGCACGGTGAGCCGGTAGCCCAGCACCCCGGCCAGGGCGAACAGGCCGACGCCGGGCCCGACCGAGGTCTGGTCGGCCACCGAGACGGTCCACTGCTCGCCGGCCAGCGAGCCGACTTCGACCAGCCCGGTGCCCAGCAGGGTGCCCGCGACCTGCCCGCCGACCAGCACCGCGAGGGTGCGCAGCCGTCCGAGCCGGCGCTCCGCGGCCGGGCCGACCAGGAGTAGCAGCAGGCTGGTGAAGACGTACGCGCCGATGCCCGAGCACCACAGCAGCGAGCTGACCGGCGTCCACCAGCGGCCCTCGCCGAGCGTGGGCGGGCCGACGCCGGTACGGGCGAGCAGCCGCGCGGACGGCCCGCCGGACAGGCTCCCGGCGGCCGCGCCGAGCGCCCAGAGCCCGGCCAGCAGCGAGAGGGTCAGCGGCGCCGAGCGCAGCCGGCCGCCGAGCACCCGGGCCGCCCGGCGGATCCGCTGGGGGCCCGCCTCCGGCGTGCGGGTGACCGGGGCGAGGTCGGCGCCCTGCTCCTGCTCGGCGGCCCGCGGCGGTGCGGCGAGTAGTCGGGTCACCGGATCAGCCCCGTCTGCCGGGCGAGCCAGGGCAGGTTCTGCTCGAAGGCCTGCCGGAACACCGTCCAGCTGTGCCCGCCGGGGATGGTCTGGTAGCCGACCTTCATGCCCGCCGCCTGCGCCGCCGCATGGATCTTCTCCTGCCCTGGCCGGAACCACGGGTCGTTGGCGCCGACCACGATCATGCCGGCGGTGTCGGGGTACTTCCTGGCGGCCATCAGGTGCACCGGGTCGACGGCGTCGAACGCCGTCTCGTCGCCCCCGAAGGCCTGGTCCACGGTTTCCTGGTGGGTGCCCAGGGTCGGCTCCTCCTGCCCGGAGATGTCCAGGAAGGTCCCGTACACGTCGGGCGCGTTGACGGCCAGCTGCAGGGCGCAGGTCCCGCCGAGCGAGAGCCCGCCGATGGCGAGGGCGCCGCGGCCGGTGGCGGTCTGCAGGTTGCGGTGGATCCAGTCCGGGATGTCGACGCCCAGGTAGGTCTGCGACTTGGCGATCCGGGAGTCCATGCAGAGCGGGTTGGCGAAGTTGCCGCCGGTCTCATCGGCGACCAGCACGATCGGCGCGAGGCCGTGGTGCCGGGCGGCGAAGGCGTCCAGGCTCTCCCGGAGGGCCCCGGAGTTGACCCAGTCCTCCGGCGCGCCGGGCTGGCCGGGCATCAGCACCACGACGGGCAGCAGCGGCCGGGGGTTGGCCCGGTAGGCGGGCGGCAGGTAGACGTAGCCGGGGCGGGGGCTGAAGCCGGACTTGGTGCCGGGGACGGTCACGGTGGAGAGGGTGCCCTTGTCCGGCAGGCCGGCCGGCGCGTGCCAGAGTTCGGCGAGCGGGCGGCCGGGTGAGCCCTGCACGGTGGCGGCGGTCCGTCCCATCGTCAGTTCGTCGGTGTGCGGCGCCAGCATGGCCCGGGCGGTCGGGTACTGGTCGAAGCCCCGGTTGACCTGCGAGGCGGCCATCAGCACCACCAGGACCACGCCGCCGACCGCCAGGAACCTGCGGCGGGTGGGCAGCAGCGACGCCCGGAAGCAGAGCAGGGCCAGGGCGAACAGTGCGACGGCCGTCCAGTGCAGGACGAAGTCCGGGGTGCCCTCCGGGAACGGGTGCCACCAGTCGTCGACGACGATCTTCACCAGGAGGGTCAGCACGGCGCCGAGCAGCAGGGCGCCGAGCATGCGCGGGGCGCGCCAGCGCTCGTGCCGGGATATCGCCAGCAGGGCGAGCGCGACCCAGCCCGCGGCGAGCACGGCGTACGGGACGGGGCCGTGGGTGAGCGGCCAGTCGATCGGGTTCCAGCGGGTGGCGAGGGTGAGCGTGGTCATGCGGCTTTGCCCGGCGGTGTGGTGTCGGCCAGGAATCCGTAGGCGACGACGTTGCTCTCGTAGCCGTGTCCCTCGCTGTACGCGCCGCCGCAGGTGATCACCCGCAGCTGTGCGTCGGCGGCCTGGCGGTAGACCCGGTCGTCCGGGAAGTCCTTTCGGTCGTGCACTTCGATGGCGTACAGCTGGTAGACGGCGGTGGCGCCGTCGGCGCGGGCGATCTCGATCCGGTCGCCCTGGCGGAGCGCTCCCAGGTGGTAGAAGACGGCCGGCCCGGCCTTGTTGTCGACGTGCCCCGCCAGGATGGCGGTGCCGCGCTGGCCGGGGCTGGCGCCGCCGCGGTACCAGCCCGCGAGGTTGCGGTCGGCCGCGGGCGGGGCCTGCAGGTGGCCGTCCGGGTCCAGGCCCAGCTCGGTGACCGGGGCGTCCAGCCGGACGGCCGGGATGCGGATCCTGGTCGGGGTGGACGGGCCGAGCGGCGGGACGATCGAGACCGGGGCGAAGCCGGACAGCGCCTGCCCGGTGCCCGGCGCGGGCGGCAGGACGGCCGAGCCGCCGTCGTGCAGCAGCCAGGCGCCGAGCACCAGCGCGGCACCGGCCGCCAGGGTGCCCGGCCAGGGGCTCCTGCTCTGCTGGACGCCCACGGGTGCTCCCCTCTGCCGGCCGGATCCCATTCCTGGGAGTTTCCTGGGAACTCATTCAATCGGATCGGACCCTAAGGCACGTCCCCACCACGGTCGTATCCGCACCCGCCGATCGGCAGGGTCGACGGCCCCGATCCTGCGCCCAGTGGACATTCGGCGACATAGCGTGACAGCGCCGTCGCGCGCACGGGCGCGGCGCTACCACCCGTCGAACAGCATCGACGCTCCGGCCCGCCGGTCCGGTTGCGTCAATCGGGCGATCGATCACGACCGTTCGCTGCGCCTCTCGGACCGTTCCGGCCCGCGTGGCATGCTGACCCGGTCATGGGCTCCATCGCCCTCCGGTCCGAACGGACTTCCGCACGCCGCACGCCTGCCGCGGGCACGACGCCCGCCCGCCCGCACGCCGCACGCACCCCCGCCGCCGGCCCGCCGCCTGCCTGCCTGCCTGCCTGCCGAACGCCTCATGAACGGAGTGACCATGGACGCGCTCTCCCGCCGAACCCTGCTGGCCGCCGGAGCGGCCACCGCCGCCACCCTGACGGCGGGCTGCGGCAGCGACCGGGCCGGCGGGGGCGGGGAGCACACGGCCGGCAACGCCGTCCCGCTGGCCCCGACGCCCGGTGACCACAGTGCCACCCCGGCCCCGGTCCCGCAGAAGCCGCAGGCCGTGCTGATCGGCGACGGCTCCACCTCGGACACCGGCCCCCAGCCCCACCAGCCCGTCATCGAGCGGCTCCAGCCCGGCCAGCGGCCCCCGCAGTTCGTGGTGTTCTCCTGGGACGGCGCCGGCGAGCTCGACAACGGCCTGTTCAGCCGCTTCCGCCGGCTGGCCCAGGAGCACAACGCCTCGATGACCTTCTTCCTCAGCGGCCTCTACCTGCTGCCCGAGTCCAAGAAGGACCTGTACCGCCCGCCGCAGCACAAGGTCGGCGCCTCCGAGATCGGCTACCTGAGCGACCAGCACATCCACGACACCCTGGAGAACGTGCACGCCGCCTGGCTGGAGGGCCACGAGATCGGCACCCACTTCAACGGCCACTTCTGCGGCTCCACCGGCGTCGGCCAGTGGTCCCCGGAGGAGTGGGACAGCGAGATCCAGCAGGCGATGGACTTCGTGACGAACTGGCGCACCAACACCGGCTTCACCGACCTGCCGGCGCTGCCCTTCGACTACCGCAAGGAGCTGATCGGCAGCCGCACCCCCTGCCTGGAGGGCCAGCGCAACCTGCTGCCCACCGCGGTCAAGCGCGGCTGGCGCTACGACAGCAGCGGCAACGGCACCCAGGTGTGGCCGCAGAAGATCCAGGGCGGGGCGCTGTGGGACCTCCCGCTGCAGGCCATCCCCTTCCCCGGGCACACCTTCCAGGTGCTGTCGATGGACTACAACATCATGTACAACCAGTGCGGCCCCAACACCAAGGCGGACCCGGCGCTCTACCCGGGCTTCCAGACCCAGGCCCGGGACTCCTACCTGATGGGCTTCGACCGCACCTACAACAGCAACCGGGCGCCGTACATCATCGGCAACCACTTCGAGGAGTGGAACGGCGGCATCTACATGAACGCCGTCGAGGAAGCGCTCAAGTCGATCGCGAGCAAGCCGGAGGTCCGGCTGGTCTCCTTCCGCCAGCTGGTGGACTGGCTGGACGCCCAGGACCCGGCGGTGCTGCGCAAGCTGCGGAGCCTCGGCCCGGGCCAGTCCCCGGCCGGCGGCTGGGAGAACTTCCTCGGCACCCCGGCGGCGCCGCCGGTTCCCTCCCCCGCCGCCGGCTGACCGGGGGCCGTCAGGATCGGGCGCGGACCCGGCCGGAGAGCAGCGCCCCCAGCACCGCCACCGCGGACATCACCAGCAGGATCGCGGCGAAGGCGCCGGGCGAGCCCCCGGCCCCGGCGCCCTCGTGGGCGGCGGCCAGTGAGCCGCCGCCCAGCGCCGCGAACAGCACGCCCGCCAGGCCGGTCAGCAGCACGTTGCCCAGCGCGTCGCTCATCTGCAGCGCGGCCGAGTTCGCCCCCGCGTCCTCGGGCGCCGAGAGCCGCATCATCAGCACGCTGACGCTGGCGACCGTCAGCCCCATCCCGACGCCACCGACGCCCCAGGCCACCGACGCCGTCCAGGAGGGCACCGCCGGGATCAGCACCAGCGCGGCGCCCGCGATCGCCACCGCGGTCAGCACGAAGCCGCCCCGGATCATCGCCTCGCGGTAGCGCTCGGCCCCCGACCGCCCCTGCAGCCAGGAGCCCAGCGCCCAGGAGAGCCCGCCGCTGGTCAGGGTGAGCCCGGCCAGCGTCGGCGAGAAGCCGCGCTGGGTGGTCATCATCAGCGGGATGAAGGCCTCGGCGGCGAAGAACGCCCCCGCCGCCACCCCGCGCAGCAGGATCACGGTCGGCAGCCCGCGCCCGGCACGCAGGGTCCGCTCCGGCAGCAGCCCCAGGACGGCCGGCACCAGCAGCGCCGCCCCGGCGATCCCGGGGAGCAGCCCGACCAGGTCTCGCCGCTGGCCCGCGTACTGCAGCAGCCCGGCGCCGACTGCGGCCATCGCGGCCAGCAGGGTGCGGCGGCGGTCGAAGTCCGCACCGCGGAGCACCGGGTGCTCCCGCTCGGAGCGGGCCAGTGCCGGGCCCATCACCGCCAGTGGCAGCAGGATCAGCACCGGCACGGCCAGGAAGACCCAGCGCCAGCCGAGGTGCTGGGTGACGGCCCCGGAGACCAGCGGTCCGACGATCGAGGGCAGCACCCAGGCCGAGGAGAAGGCGGCGAACACCGACGGCCGCAGCCGCTCCGGGTAGGCCCGGCCGACCACCACGTACAGCGCGACGATCACCAGCCCGCCGCCCAGGCCCTGGATCGCCCGCCCGGCCACGAACACCCACATGCCGGGTGCCGTCCCGGCCACCACCAGGCCCGCGCTGAACACCGCGATGCCGGTGAACAGCGGCCGCAGCGGGCCGCGCCGGTCGCACCACTGGCCGGAGACGACCAGGGCGAACAGCGTGGTGGTGAAGTAGCCGGAGAAGGCGAAGGCGTACAGCCCGAGGCCGTTCAGCTGGCGGGCCGCGGTCGGCATCGCGGTGTTGACGGCGGTCGCCTCGAAGGCGATCACCAGGACCACCGACACGATCCCCAGCGTCAGCGCGCGGTAGCGGCCGCTGAGGACCCCGCCGCCGGGGTCGGTTCCGGTGGGTATCGGGGTCGAGTCGACCGAGGTGGGGGAGGCAGTGGTCATACGTAACATCGTAAGGGCCGTCTGCTTCGATGGCCCCTGACTCGGGTCGGTGACCGGATCGGTCCGCAGGCCTAGGAC
The DNA here is from genome assembly GCF_044546945.1 of Kitasatospora sp. NPDC053057. Classification (NCBI taxonomy): domain Bacteria; kingdom Bacillati; phylum Actinomycetota; class Actinomycetes; order Kitasatosporales; family Streptomycetaceae; genus Kitasatospora; species Kitasatospora sp. NPDC053057. The sequence continues at coordinate 170,760 of NZ_JBITZP010000008.1, forward strand.
CGGTGGCCCCGATGGGTCAGTGCAGCACCTTGAGCCCGAGCCAAGCCATGGCGTCCGGGGTGGCGGGAAAACAGCCACCGCCTCCGACGGCAGCGCGCATTGCCATACAGAATTTACAGGAGTTCATTGACCCCATTCGGGCGATCGGCCATCCTGAATTCACTGGCCGTGTGCCCGAGTGGCTCAGGGAACCGTCTGCAAAGCGGTGTACGCGGGTTCAATTCCCGCCACGGCCTCGAAAAAGGAATTGCCGGTCGACTCAGACGTCGACCGGCAATTCCGCATTCGCTGTTCCCGATCCGAATACGCGGATCCGGATTCTCCGCTCAGGCCGTGACGGCGTCCTCCGGGCGGATCGGCAGCCGGCCGACCGGCAGGCCGGTGGCGGCCCGGACGGCGGCGGCGACGGCCGAGGGGGCGACCACCGCAGGCACCGCGCTGACCGCCTTGGCACCGAAGGTGGCGACCACGTCCCGCTCCTCCAGCAGCGCGGCGATCCGCACCTCCGGGGTGTCCAGCGAGGTGGGCAGCCGGTAGCCGGTGAGCGAGGGGTTGCCCAGCAGCCCACCGGTGGTCTGCAGGTCCTCCATCAGCGCCAGGCCCACGCCCTGGGCCACGCCCGCCTCGATCCGGTCCTCGATCTGGCGCGGGTTCAGCGCCCGCCCGACGTCCTGGGCGACGGTCATCTCGACCACCCGGACGGCCCCCAGCTCGATGTCCACGTCCACCACCGCGCGCATCGCGCAGAAGGAGATGGAGACGAAGGCGTCGCCGTGCCCGGACTCGTCCAGCGGCTCGGTCGGGTGCGGGCGGCACTGGGCGGTGGCCCAGAGCTCCTTGCCCTCCAGTGCCTCGGCGACCGGCATGCCGAGCACCCCGTCGTAGGAGGTGATCTTGCCGTCGGCGATCTGCAGCAGCTCCACCGACATCCCGAAGTTGGCCGCGATCGGCTGCAGCAGCTGGTGGCGGACCATCAACGCGGCCCGCTCGACCGCCCCGCCGGAGACCCAGGTGTGCCGGCCCCGCGCGGAGGGCCCGGCGATCGACTGGTCGCTGTCGGCCGGCGCGATGTAGACCTCGCTGACGCCCAGCACGGTCTGCACGATCTGCCGGGCCAGCGTGGCGAAGCCCTGTCCGGCGTCGACGGCCGCGCAGATCACCGTGGCGTGGTCGCCGCTGACCCGCACGGTGGCGGTGGAGACCTCGTCCTCGCCCTCGGCGCCCAGCATGTGCACCATGCCGACGGCGTAGCCGATCCCGCGCCGCACCGCCGCCGGGTCCCCGGCGCCGCCGGGCCCGCCGGGCAGCAGCCACTCGGCGTCCGGGTCGTCCACCGGCAGGGCCGGCAGCGGCTCGGCGGCCACCGCGTCCAGCAGCGCCTTCACCGGCGCCGGGCAGGTGACGGCCTGTCCGGTGGGCAGCGGGTCACCGGTGGCCATCGCGTTGCGGCGGCGGATCTCCACCGGGTCGATGCCGACCCGGGCGGCCAGCTGGTCCAGCTGCGACTCGTACGCGAAGCAGGCCTGCAGCGCGCCCTCGCCGCGCATCCGCCCGGCCGGCGGGTTGTTGGTGCGCACCGCCCAGGCGTCCACGAACACGTTCGGGCAGACGTACGGGCCGACCGAGAAGGCCGTCGCGGCGGCCAGCGCCTCGGCCGAGACGTCCGCGTAGGCGCCGCCGTCCAGCAGGATCTGCGCCTCCACCTTCACCAGGTTGCCCTCGGCGTCGGCGTGGTGGCGGTAGCGCAGGAGCGCGGGGTGGCGCGAGGCGTGGGTGTGGAAGGACTCCTCGCGGGTGAGGGTCATCTTCACCGGGCGGCCGGTGCGCAGCGCCAGCAGCGCCAGGGTGACCTGGAAGGAGAGGTCCTCGCGGTCGGTGGTGGCGCCGGGCACGCCGGTGGCCACCAGTCGGACCCGGTCCGGCTCCAGGCCGAGGCAGGCGGCGGTGCGGTCGCGGTCGCCGTGCGGGTCGGTGGAGGACAGGTGCAGCTCCACCCCGCCGTCCGGGCGCGGCACGGCCAGCCCGGCCTCGGCGCCGAGCGGGGCCGGGTCCTGCCGGCCGACCTGGTAGAGGCCCTCGACGACGATCTCGCCGACCGCGTCCGGGTCGCCGGTGCGCAGCGGCAGGTGGCGGAACAGGTTGCCGTCCGGGTGCAGCGCCGGGGCGGTGAAGGACTGCTCGGGGTCGGTGACCGCCTCCAACGGCTCGTAGTCGACCGCGATCAGGCCGACCGCCAGCCGGGCGGTGTCCGGGTGGTCGGCGGCGACCGCGGCGACCGGCTCGCCGTGGTGGCGCACCACGCCGGCGGCCAGCACCGGCCGGTCGGCGACGATCGGGCCGGCCGGGGCGCCGTCCGGCAGGCCGTCCGGGCCGGGCGGCAGGTCGGCGGCGGTGACCACGGCGTGCACCCCGGGCAGGGCGAGCGCGGCCGAGGTGTCGATGCCGCGGATCCGGGCGTGCGGGTGCGGCGAGCGCAGCACCGCGCCCCACAGCAGCCCCTCGGCCCACAGGTCGGCGGCGTACGGGTAGATGCCGAGTGCCTTGGGCAGCGCGTCGCTGCGCAGCGGGGAGCTGCCCAGGCCGAAGGGCTCCGGTGCGGCGCCGCCCTCGCCGCCGTCCTGCTGGAGTGCTGCGCCGATGTCGGTAGGCGACGTCATGATGCGTGGTCGTCCTCGGGGAGCCGGATGCCGTGGGCGGGGGTGGCGCCATAGGGGACGCCGGTGGTCGGGACGCCGGCCGGAGCACCGCCCTCGGCCGGGGCACCGTGCGGGTCCGCGTACGGGGTGCCGTGCGGGGGCGTGCCGTCGTGGACGGCGCCGGGCAGCGGGGTGCCGTGCGCGGGGGTGGGCTCGTAGACCGGGGCGTCGTAGCCGGTGTCGTAGCCGTTCTGCTGCTGGTGGCCGTCCGGGTAGCCGGCCGGCACGTAGGTGCCGTGCGCGGGGGTGGCCTGGTACGGCTGCTCGGGGTAGCCCTGCGGCGGGTAGTACACCTGGTCGTCGGCGGCCTGGGCGGGGATGCCGGGCTGCATCGCCGTCAGGGCGGAGGTGTCGTACACGCCGGTGTCGTAGCCGCCGTCGCCGTACGGCTGTTCGGCCTGCGCCTGCACCTGGCTCTGGGCCTGGGCCTGGGTCTGGGCCTGCTCGGGTACGGCGGCGGGTTCGGCGGGCGGCTGCGGGACGTGCTCGATCCAGGCCTCGGCGTCGGCGTAGACCGGCGGCTCGACGGCCGGCTCCGGCTCGACGGCGGCGGGCTGCTCGGCGGGCGAGGCCGGAGCGCCCGGCGTCCCGGCCTCGGCTGCCGGTTCGGCGGCGGCCTCCTCGGCCTCCAGCGCGCGGGCGTCCGCGACGGTCTGGACGGCGGCCAGCACGCCGCGGTAGCCGGTGCAGCGGCAGAGGTTGCCGCACAGCGCCTGCCGGGCCTCGACCTCGGTGGGCCGGTGGTTGCGCTGGAGCAGGTCGTGCAGGGCCATCGCCATGCCGGGGGTGCAGTAGCCGCACTGCACGGCGCCGGAGGCGGCCAGCGCCTGCTGGACGTCGCTCGCGCCGCCGCCGGCCGACAGGCCCTCGACGGTGTTGATCTCACTGTCGGCGGCCAGTGCGGCGGGCACCAGGCAGCCGGCCACCAGCTGGCCGTCCACCTGCACCGAGCAGGCCCCGCACTCGCCCTGCTCGCAGCCGTCCTTGGCGCCGGCCAGGCCGAGCCGCTCGCGCAGCACGTAGAGCAGGCTCTCGCCGATCCAGGCGTCGGTGACGGGCCGTTCGAAACCGTTGACCCGCAGCGTGTAGGAGGCGCACGGGCGCAGCTCCCGGCTGACCTGCGGGGTGAGGCCGAGCGGATCGGCGTCGAGGGTCTCGATGGGGTCTGTGGTCACTTCAGCGCCCTTCCCAGTGCCCGTCGGGCCAGCACCGATACGGTACGCCGCAGCCGAACGGCGGCCGCGGTCGGCCCCTCGGTCACGGCCTCCCAGGCGCCCTCGGCGCCGTAGTTGTCGGGGACGCAGGCGGCGGCCACGTACTCGCCGAAGGCGGCGCCCGCGGCCGGGTCGATCTCCCGGCTGCCGTCCCAGTCGATGCAGCCGGCCACCCAGGCCTCGGCCTCCAGCGGGCGCAGCGGCACGGGGGCGACGGCGCCGACGGCGCAGCGCACGGCGCGCCGGGCCGGGTCGAGGACGAGTGCGACGGAGGCGGTGGCGCGGGCCGGGCCGCTGCGGCCGGTGGCCTTGAGGAAGACCTGCGGCGCGTGCAGCAGCGGGACCCGCACCCAGGTGAGCAGTTCGCCGGGGCGCACCGGGTCGAGGCCGGTGAGCAGGTGGCTGACCGGCACCTCGCGGCTGGCGCCGGCCCGGGCGAGGGTGACGGTGGCCTCCAGGGCGGCGAGCACCGGGAGGGTGTCGCCGGCCGGGGCGGCGGTGACGATGTTGCCGCCGAGGGTGCCGACGTTGCGGACCTGCGGCGGGCCGGCGGTGCGGGCGGCGTCGGCGAGGGCCGGGATGAGCGCGGCGAAGTCGGGGCGGTCCATCCGGGCGTGGGTGAGTCCGGCGCCGAGCACGGCGGTGCCGCCGTCCTCATAGCGCCAGCCGCGCAGTTCGGTGATCCGGCCGAGGCCGACCAGGGCGGCGGGGCGCAGCCGTCCGGCGTTGACGGCCTCCATGAGGTCGGTGGCTCCGGCCACCGGTACCGCGGCCGGGGCGGCGGCCAGCGCGTCCACGGCCTCGTCGAGCGAGGCCGGCAGCATGATCGTCCGGTTCACCTGGGTCCCACCGTGCTCCACTTGCTCATCGATCGCCTGCCGCCCGCGGCCGCGGCCGCACCGTCCGCGTCAGCTGCCCGGCCTGGCCGTAGGGTACGGGCGATCGGGCCGGGTTGGGCAACTCTGGCACACAATGCTCGATGATCATTTCGGGACCGGTGAACGGGACTGCCCGATTGGGACGGATACCGGGCGGTATCTACCCCGACCCTGACCGGGCCGGGGCAGATGTTCATCTCTTCTTGACGTCAGATGACCGTCCACAAGTTCCCGATGGACACATCAGCGCACCGGAGCACCGGCTCAGCGCACCGGCGGCGGACCCTCGATCGGCCGCCCCGCCACCCCGGGCCGGCGCTGCCACGGATGCGGGCCGTCCACCGGGCGGTACTCGACGCCCAGCGCGTCCAGCACCTCCAGATGGGCGCGCAGCCGCCGCTCGAAGCCCGGGTAGTCGCGCTCGGCCGGCTCGGCGGGCAGCTCGGACCAGGCGACCTCGGCGAAGGCGACCAGCCGGGGGAAGGCCCGGTAGTCGACGTCCCGGGCGCTGTCCGCGAACTCGCTCCACAGGTTGGCCTGGGTGCCGATGACGTGCCGGGCGGCGGCCTCGTCCAGCTGCGCCGGGACCGGTTCGAAGCGGTAGACGTCCTCCAGCGTGCGCACGAAACCGATCGGGATCGGCTCGTCCGGCCCGTCCGCCTGCCGGTGGTCGAAGTAGACGTGCTGCTCGGGGCACATCACCACGTCGTGCCCGGCCCGTGCGGCCGCGATCCCCCCGCCGAAGCCGCGCCAGGAGGAGACCGCCGCACGTGACCGCCCCCACGCCTCCGGGCGCTCGATACCCGACGCCGACACTCCTCCCTCCGGCGCTCCCTCCTCCGTCGGTCGCTCGTCGCTCGTCGCTTTCGGCGTCGGCGCGCCCTTTGGCGTGGTGGCAATGGCGAGGCCCCCCTCCAGGATCTCGTCCCAGCCGATCAGCCGGCGGCCGCGCCCGGCCAGCCAGCGGTCGAAGTGCCGGATGAGGTGGCTCTGCAGTTCGTCCTCGTTGGCCAGGCCCAGCTCACGGATCCTGGCCTGGGCGGCGGCGCTGTCCTTCCACTGCTCCTTGGGGCACTCGTCGCCGCCGAGGTGGATGAACTCGGACGGGAACAGCTCCAGGACCTCCTCCAGCACCCCCTCGAAGAAGCGCAGGGTCTCCTCGGAGGCGTTGAGCACGTGGTGGCTCACCCCCCAGTCCGTCCAGACGCCGAGCGCGGCGGTGTCCACCACGTCGGTGTTGCCCAGCTCGGGGTAGGCGGCGACGGCGGCCTGGGTGTGGCCGGGCAGGTCGATCTCCGGGACGACGGTGATCCCGCGCGCGGCGGCGTAGGCGACGATCTCGCGCAGGTCGTCCTGGGTGTAGTAGCCGCCGTGCGGGCGGTCGTCCCGACGCTGCCCGGACCGGTAGCCGACCATCGAGCGCTCCCGCCAGGCGCCGCGCCCGGTCAGCCTCGGGTAGCGCTTGATCTCCACCCGCCAGCCCTGGTCGTCGGTCAGGTGCAGGTGCAGCACGTTGAGCTTGTGCGCGGCCAGCAGGTCGACGAAGCGCAGCACGTCGGACTTGGGCAGGAAGTGCCGGGCGACGTCCAGCAGCGCGCCGCGCCAGCCGAACCGGGGCGCGTCCGCGATGTCCGCGCCGGGCAGCACCCAGCCCTCCCGGCGCAGCGGGGAGCGGCGGTACGCGTCCGGCCCCAGCAGCTGCCGCAGGGTCTGCGCGGCCCACAGCGCACCGGCCGGGCCGCCCGCGGCGAGCAGGGCATGGCCGGGGCGCACCGTGATCCGGTACGCCTCGGCGGCCAGGGTGTCGTCCAGGACCAGTTCGATGCCCGTGCCCGGTCGGCCCGGACCGAACGGGAGCCCGGTGGCCGCGGACAGCGTGCCGCGCAGCCACCGCTCGGCGTCGGCCAGGCCGGGCGGCGCGGTCAGCGTGGTGGCGGCGTCGAGCGGGAAGTCCTCGTCCGGGCGCCGGACGGCACTCGAAGGTGCGGGAATGAGGTCCATTCCGACATCCTGCCCAGGCCCGCCACGATTGGCATAGACCACTTCGGAATCGCGGTGCTATGCAAAACGGCGTCCCGCGGACGGCTACTGCTTGTCGCCGTCGCCGCCCTGCGGCTTGCCGATGCCGTCGTAGATCTCCTTGCACATCGGGCAGACCGGGTACTTCTTCGGGTCGCGCCCGGGCACCCACACCTTGCCGCACAGCGCCACGACCGGGGACCCGGAGAGCGCGCTCTCCATGATCTTGTCCTTCTGGACGTAGTGCGCGAAGCGCTCGTGGTCGCCGTCCCCGTGGGACACCTGCGGGACGGGCTCGACCAGGGTGCCGGTGCCGAGGCCGCGCTCGGGCTCAAGAGTGCTCATAGGTGCCAAGTCTATGGGCGCCCCCGGAAACCGGGCCAGTGTCACGCCGCGCCCGGGCCCGTGGGGCGGCCGCTCAGTTCATCGTCGGGTCGTCCGGGTAGGTCGCCAGCAGGGCCAGCGGGCCGCGCTGGCGGCGCAGCACCGAGCGCCACAGCCGCTCCGGCTCGGGGCTGGAGACGTCCCCGGGCTCGCAGTCCACCAGGTACCAGGCGCCGCTCTCCAGCTCCGCCTCCAGCTGGCCCGGCGACCAGCCGGCGTACCCGGCGAAGATCCGCAGGCTCCCCAGCTCCCCGGCCAGCACCTCGGGCGGCGCCTCCAGGTCCACCAGGCCGATCGCGCCGTGCACCCGCCGCCAGCCGAGCGGCTCGCCGCTGCCCGGCTCCCCCGGGGCGACCGCCAGGCCGAGCGCCGAGTCCAGCGCCACCGGCCCGCCCTGGAAGACCACCGCGGGCTGCCCGACGAGTCTGCCCCAGCCGTCCAGCACACTGGCCACCTCGATCGGCGTCGGCCGGTTGAGCACGACGCCGAGCGCCCCCTCGGCGTCGTGGTCGAGGAGCAGTACCACCGCCCGGGCGAAGTTCGGGTCGGTGAGCACGGGCGTCGCGACGAGCAGACGGCCGGTGTGGGACCGGCCTCCGTGCGAATGGGCCGCCGTCATGCCACACATGATCCCGCAGAACGGCACCGGTCGGACACCGCAACACTCGAAACCCCGCCACGCCGGACGAACACCCGTACGGCCGAACCGGCGGGCCGGAGCGGGGCCGGAGAGAGCACCATCACGGGAGAGGCTCACGGGAACCATCGGGACGCCCACTACCATCTACGGATGGTGGACGCCCCTCTACGGTGCCGACTCGGATTCTCCGGGGGCCCGAACGCGCCCGTACGCCCGTACCACCGGTCCACCAGCGGCTCCGCACCGGAGCCGTTCCCATTCCTCTGGCACCCCGGATTGCGAGAACGATGACCGACGACGTCCTGCTGGTCCACGGCGGAAACCCGCTCGAAGGCGAGATCCGCGTCCGCGGAGCGAAGAACCTGGTCCCCAAGGCCATGGTCGCCGCCCTCCTCGGCCAGGGCCCCAGCAGACTGCGCAACGTCCCGGACATCCGCGACGTCAAGGTGGTCCGCGGCCTGCTGCAGCTGCACGGCGTGACCGTGCGCACCGGTGACGAGGACGGCGAGCTGATCCTCGACCCCTCGCACGTCGAGAGCGCCAATGTCGCCGACATCGACGCCCACGCCGGCTCCTCGCGGATCCCGATCCTGTTCTGCGGCCCGCTGCTGCACCGCCTCGGCCACGCCTTCATCCCGGGCCTGGGCGGCTGCGACATCGGCGGCCGGCCCGTCGACTTCCACTTCGAGGTGCTGCGCCAGTTCGGCGCCACCATCGAGAAGCACCCGCAGGGCACCTACCTGGTCGCCCCGCAGCGGCTGCGCGGCACCAAGATCGAGCTGCCCTACCCCTCGGTCGGCGCGACCGAGCAGGTGCTGCTGACCGCCGTCCTCGCCGAGGGCGTCACCGAGCTGCGCAACGCGGCCATCGAGCCGGAGATCGTCGACCTGATCTGCGTGCTGCAGAAGATGGGCGCGATCATCACCCTGGGCACCGACCGCACCATCCTGATCACCGGTGTGGACGAGCTGGGCGGCTACACCCACCGCGCCCTGCCGGACCGCCTGGAGGCCGCCTCCTGGGCCTGCGCGGCGCTCGCCACCAAGGGCGACATCTACGTCCGCGGCGCCCGCCAGCTGGAGATGATGACCTTCCTCAACACCTTCCGGAAGGTCGGCGGCGCCTTCGAGGTGGACGACGAGGGCATCCGCTTCTGGCACCCGGGCGGCGAGCTCAAGGCGATCGCCCTGGAGACCGACGTGCACCCGGGCTTCCAGACCGACTGGCAGCAGCCGCTGGTGGTCGCGCTGACCCAGGCCACCGGGCTGTCCATCGTGCACGAGACGGTGTACGAGTCCCGCCTGGGCTTCACCGGCGCGCTGAACCAGATGGGCGCGCACATCCAGCTCTACCGCGAGTGCCTGGGCGGCACCCCGTGCCGCTTCGGCGCGCGCAACTTCCTGCACTCCGCGGTCGTCTCCGGCCCGTCCAAGCTGATCGGCGCCGAGCTGGTCATCCCGGACCTGCGCGGCGGCTTCTCGTACCTGATCGCGGCGCTGGCGGCCGAGGGCACCTCGACCGTGCACGGCATCGACCTGATCAACCGCGGCTACGAGAACTTCATGGAGAAGCTGCGGGACCTCGGCGCCCACGTCGAGCTGCCGAGCGAGCAGCTGGTCGACGCGTAACGGCCGGCGAACGCCCGAGAGGCCGGGCTCCCCGCGGGGAGCCCGGCCTCTCGGGCGTTCAAGGGGTGCTTCAGGCGGAGGCGCCCTTGGCGGCTTCCTTCAGCTTGGAGCCGGCGCTCACCTTGGCGCTGTAGCCGGCCGCGATCTGGATCGGCTCACCGGTCTGCGGGTTGCGGGCGGTGCGGGCAGCGCGGTGGGTGCGCTCGAAGGTCAGGAAACCGGGGATGGTGACCTTCTCGTCGCCCTTGGCGACGACCTCGCCGACGACCTCGGCGAAGGCAGCCAGAACGGCGTCGGCGTCCTTGCGGGTCACCTCGGCGCGCTCGGACAGCTCGGCCACCAGCTCACTGCGGTTCATGTGTACTCCTGTGGTCTGTTCGCTTGCGGTGTACGGGGGCCCATCGGTGCTCCCACCGGGGGGCACCCGGATGGGCCGCAGGTCCGCACACTGTGCTCATGCAGGCAATGCGTGGTCGCAGGCCGGGTCCGTACCCGATGCCGCGCGCCGGAGCCGTCGAAAGGCCCGCCCGCCTGCCTGGGAACGAATCCTGCCCCGACCGGCCCCGAGAAAGCCAATCGGGCCCCGGCCGAGCCACCCGAACATCGCCCGCCCGTCGGAGGTGTGACGCTCCGTCGGCTCCGGCGGACCGGGCGCGAGCGGCGGTCGGGACGACACGCCGGAAGACCAGGGGGACGTTCCGTACTTGTCGGACACGCCTGCCCCGTGCAGGGCTACCGTACGCCCTAGGCACGACAAGCCCAAACACGCCCCTCGCCCTTGTGTCGCAAGGGTTCGGGGCGGGCTTGGGCGAGCATGGCCGCCAATCGGACATTTGACCGATCGACGACACGTCGTCAGGCCGTGCCCTCAGAGCTTGACGACGGGGAACGCGGACGTGTCGAGGGTGCCGACGATGCCGGGGGTCGGACGGGCCGGGGCGGGCTCCTGGGCGTCGGCCAGGGCGGCCTCGCGCACCGCGGCGGCGACGGTCTTGGCGACGTCCTTGTTGAAGACGCTCGGGATGATGTAGTTGGCGTTCAGCTCGTCGTCGCCGACGGTGGTGGCCAGCGCCCGGGCGGCGGCGATCATCATCTCGGTGTTGACCGTGCGGCTCTGGGCGTCCAGCAGGCCGCGGAAGACGCCCGGGAAGACCAGCACGTTGTTGATCTGGTTCGGGAAGTCGCTGCGGCCGGTGGCGACCACGGCGGCGGTGTGCCGGGCGACGGCCGGGTCGACCTCCGGGTCCGGGTTGGCCAGCGCGAAGACGATGGCCTCCTCGGCCATGGTGGCCAGGTCGTCGCCGTCCAGGACGTTCGGGGCCGACACGCCGATGAAGACGTCCGCGCCCGCCACGGCCTCCTTGAGGCTGCCGGTGCGGCCCGAGCGGTTGGTGTGCTCGGCGATCCAGCGCAGGCTGTCGTTGAGGTCCTCACGGCCCGAGTGGACCACGCCGTGGACGTCGGCGACGGTGGCGTGCTCGACACCGGCGGCCAGCAGCAGCTTGAGGATCGCGGTGCCGGCGGCGCCAGCGCCCGACATCACCACGCGGATGTCGCCGATCTCCTTGCCGACCACCTTCAGCGCGTTGGTGAGGGCGGCCAGCACCACGATCGCGGTGCCGTGCTGGTCGTCGTGGAAGACCGGGATGTCCAGGGCCTCGCGCAGCCGGGCCTCGATCTCGAAGCAGCGCGGCGCGGAGATGTCCTCCAGGTTGATGCCGGCGAAGCCGGGGGCGATCGCCTTGACGATGGCGACGATCTCGTCGGTGTCCTGGGTGTCCAGGCAGATCGGCCAGGCGTCGATCCCGGCGAAGCGCTTGAACAGGGCCGCCTTGCCCTCCATGACGGGCAGCGCGGCCGCCGGGCCGATGTTGCCCAGGCCCAGCACCGCCGAGCCGTCGGTGACCACCGCGACGCTGTTGCGCTTGATGGTCAGGCGGCGGGCGTCCTCGGGGTTCTCGGCGATCGCCATGCAGACCCGGGCGACACCCGGGGTGTAGATCATGCTGAGGTCGTCACGGTTGCGGATCGGCAGCTTCGAGGACATCTCGATCTTGCCGCCGAGGTGCATCAGGAAGGTGCGGTCCGAGACCTTGCCGATCGACACGCCGTCGATCGCCCGCAGCTTCTCGACGATCTCCTCGCCGTGCGCCACGGAGGAGGCCGCCACGGTCACGTCGATCCGCAGCGCCTCCAGGCCGGAGGCGGTGACGTCGAGACCGGTCACCGATCCGCCGGAGGACTCCACGGCCGTGGTGATCGCACTGACCGCGTTGCCGCGGGCCGGGACCTCCAGTCGCACCGTGATCGAGTTGGAGACACTGGGCACCGTCGCCATCGACGCTTCCTTCTTCCGTCTGTCCCGCAGGCTCAACATTTTGTTGAAGGCATCGCCTGCGCATGCTAGACCTCGATCGTCGCACCTTCCAAGGCATTGCCAGAAATAACGTTCATTGAGTGTGCGGATCCGACAACCGGGCCCGGCCGCCCGCAGTCTTCCGCCGTCCACTCCTTGCCTCTCCGGGCCGATGCGTTACATTGGACAGGCACCGGCTCGATCCAAGCCCCCGGGCCCAACCTTCGTCCCTTAGAGGGACCACTTGCCGCGAGGCGAGCATGGCGGGTCGGTGTTCTAAACGTCTGAAGGCCCCTCACCACCGGTGAGGGGCCTTCGTCATGGGCGGGTCAGCCGTGCAGCAGCGCGGGCACACCGGCCGCGTCCGGCAGGTCGTCCGGGCCGGACAGCACGGTCAGCCGCTGGGTCGCCCGGGTCAGCGCCACGTACAGCACCCGCAGGCCGGCCTCCGACTCGCCGGCGATGCCGGTCGGGTCGGCGACCACCGTCGCGTCGTACTCCAGGCCCTTGGCCTCCAGGCTGCCCAGCGCCACCACGCGCTCGCCCAGGCCCTCGGCCCAGCCGGCCGCCTCGGCCCGGCGGTCCATCGGCACCACGATCGCGACCGTGCCGTCCACCTCGCCCAGCAGGTGCTCCAGCTCGGCCCGGGCGGCCTTGCCGAAGGCCTCCGGCGCGGGGTCGGTGACGGCCGCGAAGCGCGGCTCCACACCGACGTGGCGCACCGCGCTCGGCGAGGGCGTGCCCGGCGCGGCCAGCGCCAGCACCTTGGCCGCGACCTCGGCGATCTCGGCCGGGTTGCGGTAGTTGACGGTCAGCGTGAAGCGGCGGCGCGGCTTGCCGGCCAGCACCTCGTCCAACGCGGCCTGGGCCTCCTGCGGGAACGGCCAGGAGGACTGCGCCGGGTCGCCGACGATGGTCCAGGTGGCCATCCGGGACCGGCGGCCGATCAGGCGCCACTGCATCGGGGTGAGGTCCTGGGCCTCGTCCACGATGACGTGGGCGTACTCCTTGCGCTCCACCGGCCGGCGGTCGCGCTGGCGGGAGCTGCGGTCGGCGAAGGTGGTGACCTCCTCCAGGCCGCTCAGCAGGTCCACCGCGTCCACCTCGCGGATCTTCGGACGGGCCGGCTCGCCGAGCAGCACCTGCAGCTCGTCCACCAGGGCCACGTCGTGCGCCGACAGCGCGCCCTCGCCCTCCGGGGACAGGTGGCGCCAGGAGGCGGCCAGCAGCCTCGCCTCGTCCGGGGTGACGGCGCGGCGGGCGATCCGGTTGGTGTGCCGGGTCTGCTTGAGCGTGCCGAGCACCCGGCGCGGGGTCAGGGCCGGCCACCAGGCGTCCAGGAAGTCCAGGAACGACGCCTCGTCCGAGACGTAGTCGTCGAAGGACTCCTTCTCCTCCTGGCGCTGCTCCCGGGCATAGTGGTCGGTGGGCTTGGGCAGGTGCCGGGTGGCCTCCTGCCACAGGGCGTCCAGCAGCAGCCGGCGGGCACGCGGGCGCAGCAGGTTCAGCGGGGTGCCGCCGGAGCCCAACACGTTGCCGCGGACGGCCCGCAGCCGGCCCGCGTCCAGCTTCAGCACCTCGCCGCGGGCGACCACCTTGAGCTCCTGCGGGGCGCCCAGCTCCAGCGCCGCCCGGGCGGCCCGGCGCAGCAGCTGCACCATCCGGGCCGAGCCCTTGACCCGGGCCGCCTCCGGGGAGTCGTAGGTGCCCGCCTCGATGCCGTCCACCAGCGAGCCGACGGCGCGGATGGCGACCTGGCCCTCCTCGCCGAGCGAGGGCAGCACGCCCTCGGTGTAGGAGACCAGCAGCGGGGTGGGCGAGACCACCAGGATGCCCCCGGCGTAGCGGCGGCGGTCCTGGTAGAGCAGGTACGCGGCGCGGTGCAGGGCCACGGCGGTCTTGCCGGTGCCGGGGCCGCCGGTGACGAGCGTGGCGCCGGCCGCGGCGGCGCGGATCACCTCGTCCTGCTCCTTCTGGATCGAGGAGACGATGTCGCGCATCGAGTGGCTGCGGGCGCGGCCGAGCGAGGCCATCAGCGCGCCGTCGCCGACCACGGCCAGCTCCTCGCCGTCCAGGGTCGGGGTGAGGTCGGGGCGCAGCAGGTCGTCCTCGACGCCGATCACCTTTCGGCCCTTGGAGCGGATCACCCGGCGGCGGATCACCCGGCCCGGCTCCACGGGGGTGGCGCGGTAGAACGGCGCGGCGGCGGGCGCCCGCCAGTCGATCACCAGCGGGCCGTACTCGGCGTCCAGCACGCCCAGGCGGCCGATGTGGAGGGTCTCGGCGACGGCCGGGTCGGCCGGGTCGAGCGGGGTGTCGGACGGGATGCCGTGCTCCTCCGGGGCGTCCGCCTGCTGGAGGTCGATCCGGCCGAAGAGGAAGTCCTCGAACTCGTTGTTGAGGCGCTGGAGGTGCGCGCCGGCCCGGTAGACCTGGGCGTCGCGCTCGGCGAGGGCGCCGGGGGTGCCGACGTGGACCCGCTTGGCGGCGTCCTCGAGGATGTACTCGGCCTCGGCGAGCTTCTCCTCCAGCCGGTGGTAGACGGTGTCGAGGTGCTGCTGCTCACCGGCGATCTCGCGCTCGCGGACGGTCTCGTGATCGGCGGTGGGGGTGGTGTCCGTGTTGCTCTGCATGGCCTCGGGGGTTGCGGCGGGGGGTTGCGGCGGAATCCGGCTCCGGAAAACGAGCGGACGGATGATCCTACGCCCGGGCGGGCGGACGCGCCGCACCGGGACGGTAAAAAATTCGAAGGCCGCCCTCCGCGTGAGCGGTGGACGGCCTTCGGTGTGAACATGGGGTGGTGGAGATGCCGGGAATCGAACCCGGGTCCAGTGGAGTTAATTCAGGGCTTCTCCGAGCGCAGTCCGCTGTGCTTTTCTCGGCCCTGGCGGTCACACGGACAAGCCGCCAACAGGCCCAGCTGCTGTTTGATTTCCCATCCACCCCCGCAGCCCGGGCGGACGGTTGAGTTCCCTAGATTATGCCAGGGTCCGGGTCGGGAACTCCCCGGGCTGACACCCAAGCGCTATCGGTGCTTATTAGGCAGCGAGAGCGAACTGCTGGGAATCGCGCTTAGAGTTGGCGATTATTTTTTTGCGACACGTGGTTAACGAGATCATTGCCGCGTTCCTCGGCTCGCTTCCCCTGTTTCAACATCCCCTGTCGAAACCGATCATCCCCATGTTTTTTTGAGAAACAGCTCGGACGTTGACCGTCCGTGTTGCTTGCGCCATAGTACGCGAGGCGACGGGCGAGGGTCCAGCGGATTAACGCTGGCGCCGCCGGGCCGCCGCCACCGCGCGGGCCGTCTCGCGGGTGTCCTGCTTCTCGCGGAGCGTCTGGCGCTTGTCGTACAGCTTCTTGCCGACCGCGAGCGCGAGCTCCAGCTTGACCCGGCCGTCCTTGAAGTACAGCGACAGCGGGACCAGCGTGTGGCCCGCGTCGCGGACCTTGGTCTCGATCTTGCGGATCTCCAGCTTGTGCAGCAGCAGCTTGCGCTTGCGCCGGGCCGCGTGGTTGGTCCACGTCCCCTGGGTGTACTCGGGGATGAAGACGTTGTCGATCCACGCCTCGTGGTTCTGGATGTAGGCGTAGCCGTCGACGAGGTTGGCCCGCCCCTCCCGCAGCGACTTGACCTCGGTGCCGGTGAGGACGAGGCCGCACTCGTAGGTGTCGAGGATCGTGTACTCGTGTCGCGCCTTCTTGTTCTGCGCGATCAGCTTCTGTCCGGTTTCCTTTGCCATAGCGCGGTCATTCTCGCACTTCGGCGCCGGATCGGGCAGCTGCTTTAGGCCGCACCGGGTCAGGACCGGGTCCCGAGTCCGGCGAGGACGCGCAGGGCCAGCGCGTCGGCGTCCTCGCCCGCGGCGGCCGGGACGTCCGGGGTCAGGCCGGTGCCGTCCAGGGAGCGCCCGGCCGGGGTGTGGTAGCGGCCGACGGTCATCTCCAGCACGGCGCCGTCGGCGAGTCTGCTGGGCTGCTGGACGGTGCCCTTGCCGAAGGTCCGCGAGCCCACCACCACGGCACGGCTGCGGTCCTGCAGGGCGCCGGCGAGCAGTTCGGCGGCGCTCATCGTGCCGCCGTCCACCAGCACCACCAGCGGGGTGCGGCCGTCGCCGCCGGGCGGGGCGGTCAACTCCCGCTTCTCGCCGCGCTCCTGGTACGAGCCGACCGGTCCGCCGTCCAGGAAGCTCCCGGCGGTGCCGACCGCCTCGTCCACCAACCCGCCGGAGTTGCCGCGCAGATCGAGCACCACGCCGGTGTGCGGGGCGCGCAGCGCGGCGCGCACCTGGTCGGCCACGCCGCTGGTGAAGGCCCGGACGGTGATCCGCAGCACGCCCCGGTCCAGGTGCTCCGCGGTGACCTGCCGGCTGTCCAGCAGCACCCGCTTCAGCCGCAGTTCGCGCACCTCCCCGTCGCCGCGCCGCACGGCGAGGGTGACCTCGGAGCCGGCCCGGCGCTCGTCGCCCTGCCCGCGCAGCCGGGCGACCACCTCGGTGACCGGCAGCCGGTCGGCCTGGTCCTGGCCGATCCGCAGCAGCCGGTCGCCGGGGGCGATCCCGGCCTGGGCGGCCGGTCCGGCCGGGGTGACCTGGGAGACCTCGGTGACGCCGTCCTGGCCGCGGCCGACCGACAGGCCCACGCCGGGGTAGCGGCCGTCCAGGCCCTGGCTGAACTCGGCGTACTCCTGGGCGCTGTAGTACGCGCCCCAGCGGTCGCCGCCGGCCGCGAGCAGGTGCTCGGCCTGCTGCTCGGACAGCGCCTTGCCGGACGGGTCCGCCGGGTTCCCGGCGGCGGCCGGGGCGAGGTCGGCGGAGGCGCGGGGCGGCGGGCCGCTCGGGTCGCCCCAGGCACCGGTGGCGGCGCCGGCCAGCAGCACGGCGCCGAACACCAGGCTGAGGGCGGTCACCTGACGCGCCCTGCGCGGAGTTTGCAGCATGCCACCGGAGTGTAGACACCGCACCGCGCGCGGCGGGCCGGAACGGCGGAGCGCGGAACGGCGACGGCCCCGTACGGCGCAGTGCCGTACGGGGCCGAAGGAACCGGTGGGGATCAGACCTTGAGGTACTTGCGCAGCGTGAAGAACGCCGCGATGCCGGCCATGCCCATACCGACCACGACCAGCAGCGGTATCACCGCCAGCACCGAGCTGAGGCCGATGAAGTGGATGAACTGCACCCGGTCGGCCAGCCAGTTCTGGACGAAGAAGTGCCCGCCGATCAGCAGACCGGACGCCAGCGCCGCACCGAGCAGCGCGGAGAACGCGGCCTCGGCGATGAACGGCATCTGGACGTAGAAGTTCGAGGCCCCGACCAGGCGCATGATGCCGGTCTCGCGCCGCCTGCTGTACGCCGACACCCGGACGGTGTTGACGATCAGCAGCAACGCCACGAAGAGCATCAGCACCATGATCACGAAAGCCGCCGTCTGCAGGCCGTTGAGCAGGCCGAACAGGTTCTCCAGGATCTTCCGCTGGTCCTCGACCGACTTGACGCCGGGCTTGCCCGCGAAGGCGCTCTGGATCACGTCGTACTTGGTCGGGTCGTTGAGCTTCACCCGCCAGGACTGCGGCATGGCGTCCGGGCCCAGGACGGAGATGAGCGGGTTGTCCGGGTTCATCTCCTTCCAGTGCTTGTACGCCTCGGCGGAGCTCTCGTAGGTGGACGACTGGACCACCGAACTCATCTTGTCCAGCTGGTCCTTGATGTCCTTGACCTGCTGGTCGGTGGCCGCGCCCTTGTCGCACTGCGGCGAGTTGCGGGCATCCGCCTTGGTGCAGAAGTAGATGCTCACCTCGACCTTGTCGTACCAGTACCCCTTCATGGAGTTCACCTGGTCGCGGACCAGGAGCGAGGAACCGGCGAGGGCGAGGGAGAGCGCGACGCTGACCACGACCGCGATGGTCATGGTCAGGTTGCGTCGGAGACCCACACCGATCTCCGACAGGACGAACTGGGCACGCATGCGGGAAACAACTCCAGGGTCGGTACTGCGCGGTCTGGCGGTCGGGCCGGCGGCCCCACGGGGTCAGCGCTGGTGGGTCAGTGCTGGTACCCGTAGACGCCGCGGGCCTGGTCGCGGACGAGCAGCCCCTTGTCGAGTTCGATGACTCGCTTGCGCATCTGGTCGACGATGGCCTGGTCGTGGGTGGCCATCAGCACCGTGGTGCCGGTGCGGTTGATCCGGTCGAGCAGCTTCATGATGCCGACCGAGTTCTGCGGGTCGAGGTTGCCGGTGGGCTCGTCCGCGATGAGCAGCATCGGACGGTTCACGAACGCCCGGGCGATCGCCACGCGCTGCTGCTCACCACCGGACAGCTCGCCCGGCATGCGGTCCTCCTTGCCGCCGAGGCCGACCAGCTCCAGCACCTCGGGCACCACCTTGTTGATGGCGCTCTTGGGCTTGCCGATCACCTCCAGCGCGAAGGCGACGTTCTGCGCGACCGTCTTGTTCGGCAGCAGGCGGAAGTCCTGGAAGACGGTGCCCAGCTGGCGGCGCATGTGCGGCACCTTCCAGTTGGACAGCTTGCCCAGGTCCTTGCCCAGCACGTGCACGGCGCCCGTGGAGGGGCGCTCCTCGCGCAGGCACAGGCGCAGGAAGGTGGACTTGCCCGAGCCGGACGAGCCGACCAGGAAGACGAACTCACCCTTCTCGATCTCCAGCGAGACGTTGTCCAGGGCGGGACGGTTCTGCTTGGGATAGGTCTTGGAGACGTTGTCGAATCTGATCACGGCTGCATCACGGAGGCCATCCTAGGCGGCGCCAGTCCTCGGTCGGTCCGCCCCGGAGGCCCGGTCCGGCGGCGGGCGATGGGAGCGCGGAGGGCCGCTCCCGGTCTGGGACCATACGCGAACCGGCGACCGGCCCGCAGGGACCGCCGGCGACGAACCTCGGAATCTGGGGGAGAATGTCCGGCTGTGCCCCGATAATTGCGAGCCATCTCACAGCCCGGGAGCCGGAAGCGCCAGAACCTGGCAAAGTGGAGGTGGCGTCCGTGTCCGGCCGCTCCCCCGTACAGGGCAGACTCCCCCGTACAGGTAAGAAGAGGGAACCAAAGCCCCGTCCGGTGCGTTGGCTGTAGCAGCGAGGAGGAGATCGCATGACGTGCGACCATCTGGTGTGCGCCAACTGCAACGGCCGCGTCAGCGACGGGCGTTGCTCGGTGTGCCGCGCCAACCGGGCCCGGCTGCAGGAGCAGCAGGGGCCGTTCGCCACGCTCTCCCCCGTGATGCTGCTGGCCCTGCTGGCCGGACTGCTCGCGGTGGCGCTGATCGCGCGGCAGGCGCTGGCCTGAGCCTCCTGACCACGGAGAAGGCCCCCGACCGCTGCGGTCGGGGGCCTTCTGCGTGTTCGGCTACCTACTCGGCGCTGGTCTCGCGCTGCTTGCGCCAGCGGATTCCGGCCTCGATGCTGTGCTTGATTTTCATCGAGGCCGGAATCCTCACGCCTCGTTCGAGCTCTCCCGCTGCTTCCTCCAGCGGATTCCGGCCTCGATGAACCCGTCGATGTCGCCGTCCAGGACGGCCTGCGGGTTGCCCGCCTCGTACGCGGTGCGGACGTCCTTGACCATCTGGTACGGGTGCAGCACGTAGGAGCGCATCTGGTTGCCCCAGGAGCTGCCGCTGTCCTTCAGCGCGTCCATCGCGGCCTTCTCCTCCTGGCGGCGCCGCTCGAGCAGCTTGGCCTGGAGGACGTTCATCGCGGACGCCTTGTTCTGGATCTGCGAGCGCTCGTTCTGGCAGGACACCACGATGCCGGTCGGGAGGTGGGTGATGCGCACCGCCGAGTCGGTGGTGTTGACGCCCTGGCCGCCGGGGCCGGAGG
Organism: Kitasatospora sp. NPDC053057; assembly: GCF_044546945.1. Taxonomy (NCBI): domain Bacteria; kingdom Bacillati; phylum Actinomycetota; class Actinomycetes; order Kitasatosporales; family Streptomycetaceae; genus Kitasatospora; species Kitasatospora sp. NPDC053057. Next base: position 190,399 of record NZ_JBITZP010000008.1, read on the forward strand.
CGCGGTAGACGTCCACTCGCAGGTCGCCCTCGTCGATGTCGACGTGGTCGGACTGCTCGACGACCGGGAGCACCTCGACACCGGCGAAGGAGGTCTGCCGGCGGCCCTGGTTGTCGAACGGCGAGATGCGCACCAGGCGGTGGGTGCCCTGCTCGACCGAGAGGGTGCCGTAGGCGTAGGGGGCCTTCACGGTGAAGGTCGCGGACTTGATGCCGGCCTCTTCGGCGTACGAGGTGTCGTACACCTCGGTGGGGTACCCGTGCCGCTCGGCCCAGCGCAGGTACATGCGCATCAGCTGCTCGGCGAAGTCGGCGGCGTCCACGCCACCGGCCTCGGCACGGATGTTGATCAGCGCCTCGCGGGCGTCGTACTCGCCGGAGAGGAGGGTGCGGACCTCCAGCTCCTCGACGGCCTTCTGGAGCGAGACCAGCTCGGTCTCGGCCTCGGCGCGGGTGTCCGCGTCGTCCTCGGCCTCGGCGAGCTCGAACAGCACGCCCAGGTCGTCGATGCGGTTGCGCAGGCCCTCGACCCGGCGCAGTTCGCCCTGGAGGAAGGAGAGCCGGCTGGTCACCTTCTGCGCGTTCGCGACGTCGTCCCACAGGGTGGGGGCGGCTGCCTCCTCCTCCAGGACCGCGATGTCGGCCCGGATCTTGTCCAGGTCGAGGACGGCCTCGATCGACCCCATGGTCGTATCGAGGTTCTTGAGCTCTTCGGAAGGATCGACGGCTGCCACGCCCCCCAGCGTAATGGTTCCGGGGGTGGTCATGACGACACCCCCGTTTCCGGAGGGGACTACGGGGCCCGCGGGGCGGTGCCGTGCACGGCCGGGCGGGCCGGGTGGCCGGTGCCCGGCTCGGTGGCCGCGAAGGCCATCCAGGCCGCGGCGGCGCCCGCCAGCAGCAGCACGGTGGCCAGCAGCACGGCCAGCAGCCGGCGGCGGCGCAGCAGGGCCGCGCGGTCCCGGCGGTGGCCCGGGGCGGTGCGCTGGGCGCGGGACTCGGCGGCGTACGCGGCCAGCTCCTCGGCCGAGGGGCGGCGCAGGCTGGTGTGGGTGTCCCGGGTGGAGTCCGGGACGGCACCGGGCACCAGCGGGACGGCCGGGCCGCGGCGGCGCTTGTGGATGCCCGGACCGGCGTCGATCTCGGCGTACACGGCCTCGCCGGGGGTCAGCTGCTCCTCGGCCGGGGCGCGGCCCTGGGCGGGCACGGCCAGCACCGGCAGTCCGGCCAGCGAGGGCAGCTGCTCGCGCAGCCGGGCGGCCAGCTCGGCGGCGCGCAGCCGGGAGGCGGGGGCCTTGGCCAGGCACTCGGAGATGATCCGCCACAGCCCGTCCGGCAGGCCGGGGATCGGCGGCACCTGCTCGGTGACGTGCCGGCGCAGCACCGCGCCGGTGTGGCCGCCGCCGAACGGGGTGGAGCCGGCCAGCAGCTCGTACAGCACGGTGGCGAGGGCGTAGATGTCGACGGCGGCGCGCGGCTCCAGGCCCTCGATGATCTCGGGGGCGAGGTAGTCGGGGGTGCCGATGATCCGGGTGGCCCGGGTGCGGCGCGGGGCGTCGACCAGGCGGGCCACGCCGAAGTCGGTGAGCTTGGCACGCGGGGCGCCGCCGGGGCCGGGGGCGGCGGCGAGGTCGAGCAGGACGTTCTCCGGCTTGACGTCGCGGTGGACGATCCCGGCCGCGTGCGCGGCCGCGAGGCCGTCGGCGACGTCGGCGATGACCGAGGCGGCGACCTGCGGCGGGAGGGCGCCGTCCCGCTCCAGCCGTGAGCGCAGGTCGGTGCCCTGGACCAGCTCCATCACCAGGGCGAGGTCGCTGCCGTCCACGACCATGTCGCGCACGCCGACCACCCGGGGGTGATCGAGGCTGGTCAGCGCGGTGCGTTCCTGGACGAAGCGGCCGACCAGCACCTGGTCGGCGGCGAGGTCCTCGCGCAGCAGCTTGACCGCCACCGGGCCGTCGGGCCCCTCACCGAGCCAGACCGTCCCGGCCGAGCCCCGGCCGATCACCTGGTGGACGGTGTACCGGCTGCCGATCTTGCGTGCCAATGCTGCTCCGTGGGCGGCGCGGGAGCGCTCCGGGGGTCCGGGCGCGCTCGGTGGGGCGGGACAACAGCGACCAACCTACGCGCCCGGACCCCCTGCGCGGGGCGCCTGGGGGCCGTGGAGCGGGACTCGGGGCCGAGAAATCTCGTGAATTGTCGACAAAGCGTCAATCCTGGCTTCCGGAACGGGCCCGGACCCCCGGTCAGCTCCCCGCGAGCCGCCGGAGCGGCCCGTGGCGCCGCCTCGCCGCCCCTTCCCGCGCTACTTGCCGGAGCTGCCGAACACGCTGGTCACCCAGTCCCGCGCGGTGTCGAACCAGCTCACGACGTTGTCCCAGTAGTGCGGCAGCGGCGTGAAGTTCCACAGCGCGATCGCGGCGACGGCCAGCACCAGCAGCACCATCAGGCAGCCCTTGAGGCAGCCCAGCCCGGGGATGTACATCCGGTTGCGGCTGCGCGGGCGCCGCTCGCGCGGCGGGGCGCTCTCCCGGCGGGACGGCTCGCGCGGCTCCTCGCGGGGCGGCCGGGGCTCCCGGTACTGCGGCGCGGGCGGCTCGGCCCGGCGCGCCGCCGGGGCGGGCGGGGGCGGGGGGTAGCCGCCCTGCGGCTGCCCGTACCCGGCCGGGGCCTGCCGGTAGCCGCCCTGGGGCTGCGGACGGCCGCCCTGGTTGCCCTGGTTGCCCTGGGGTCCGCGACCGCCCTGGCCGCCCTGGTTGACCTGGTAGGGCGGCGGGGCGACCGGCGGGCGCTGGGAGTAGCCGGGCGGCGGGCCCTGGCGGCGCTGGTCCGGGCGGTAGCCGGCCGGCGGCTGCTGGCCCGGCGCGCCCTGACCCGCCTGGTAGGGCTGCGGGGCGACCTGCGGGTCCTCGAAGTCCTCCGGGCCGAAGTAGCCGACCTGGGTCTGCTGGTTGCGGTCGCGCGCCGCCCGCAGCTGGGTCTGCCACGGGTGCGGCGCCTCCTCCTGCGGCGCGGGCGGCCCCGCGGGCGGGGGCGGCGGCACGGCGGTGGGCGGCATCACCTGGGTGCGGTCCTGGGTGCCGTACGGCGGCGCGGGCGGCGGCTGGGTGCCCATCACCCGGGTCGCCGCGGCCGGGTCGTACTGCGGGCCGCCCGGGGCCGGGGGCAGCACCTGGGTGCGGTCCTCCGTCCCGGCCGGTCCGCCGGGTACGACCGGCACGGTGCCGGGCACGGCGGTCGGCTGCGGGTCCGGCAGCAGCAGGGCCCCGACCGCCAACGCCTCGTCCACCGCCGCCGGGGAGGCGTGCACCCCGACTCCGGCCGCGACCACCCGCAGCGCGCGGGCCAGCGCGGTGGCGCTCGGCCGCTGCGCCGGGTCCTTGCGCAGACAGCGCTCGATCACCGTCCAGAGCGGCTCGGGCATGGTGCTGGGCCGCTGGGGCTCCTGCGCCAGGTGGGCCTGGAGCACGGCCAGGGCGCTGTCGCCCTGGAACGGCTGGCGGCCGGTGACCAGCTCGTACAGCATGATCCCGGCGCCGTAGACGTCCACCGCGGAGGTCTGCGGGCGGCCCTCGGCGGACTCCGGGGCGACGTACGCGGGGGTGCCGACGAACTCGTGAGTACGGGTGACGCCCGGGGAGTCGGCCAGCCGGGCGATGCCGAAGTCGGTCAGCATCGGGTGCATCTGCTCGGTGCCCTGCACCAGGGTGGAGGCGAGCAGCACGTTGGCCGGCTTGAGGTCGCGGTGGACGATCCCGTCCGCGTGGCTGGCCGCCAGCGCGTCCGCGACCTGGGCCATCAGCAGGGAGCCCGCGATCGGGCTGAACGGGCCGTTGGCGCGCAGGTAGCGGGCCAGGTCGGGGCCCTCCACCAGGTCCATCACCAGGGCCAGCAGCTCGCCCTCGACGACCAGGTCGCGGACCCGGACGATGTTCGGGTGGCTCAGCCGCAGCAGCAGCGAGCGCTCGCGCAGGAAGCGCATCACGACGTCCGGGTCGGCCGCCAGCTCTTCGCGCAGCACCTTGATCGCCACCTGCTGCCCGGGCTCGCTGCCCGGCACCTGGACGTCCTGGCGCACCAGACCGCGCCAGACGGTCCCGGTGGCACCCCGCCCCAGGGTCTCCTCAAGCAGATACTTGCTGCCGACTGGCCGCACCTGTCGCACTCCTCGCCGTGCCGCCCGCGCGGGGCGCTCTCCCGCTGGGGTGCGGTGAGCCTGCCGGGCCCGTGTTTGCGGCCACTCTAACGGTGTCCGTACGGGTTTTTGGGGTGACCGGTGGGCCATCCGAGCAGGGTTGGGGGACATCCCCTAGGGGACTGCCCGGACGCGCCGCGGGTGACTGGCCGGAGGCGGTCGCCGGGGCCCGGGGCGGGGCCGCCGGGGCGGCGGTTGACCTGACCCTCCGTCGCCTCCACCATGGCGATGATCGCAAGATCGTCAAATCCGGTACGGTGCGCGGACTGTCCACACCGGATGGCAGGATGGACACTCGCCACTCGTGTGGCCCAAAGGGTCGCCGCGGCCGCCCGGCGCGTCCGCGACGACACCGGGCAGCGGTACCAGGCATCACACCAGCAGAAGGGACCCGCGGGCGAGATGCAGATCCGGCTGACCGTCCTCCGACCGCGCAGCGGCCCGACCGCCGCCGGCTCCGCCATCCCCTACGTGGACGTGCTGGTCACCGCACCCGTCGGCACCGCGCTCGGCGCCATAGCAGGCGCGCTCGCCGGCGCCGTCGGCGTGCGCGGACCGCGGGCCGCCACCCATGTGCACCTGTACGCCGGGGCGCACCGGGTGGATGAGCACACCCTGCTCGGCCACCCCCCGCTGCTCGACGGCGCCGTCCTCAGCCTCAACGAGCCCGACCCGACCGCCGACGACCCCGACGACACCCCCGCCGCCGCCGAGCTGCGGGTGGTCGGCGGCCCCGACGCCGGCGGCGTCCACCGGCTGCACGGCCGGGAGATCCGGATCGGCCGCTCCGGCGAGGCCGACGTCCCGCTCGACGACCCGGACGTCTCCCGGCTGCACCTCGCCCTCCACCTCGGCGAGGACGGCCGGGTCGCCGTCCGCGACCTCGGCTCCACCAACGGCACCACCCTCGACGGCCGGATCGTCCCGCCCCTGCCGGCCGAGGCCGCCGTCCCGCTGGACAACGGCGCCCTGCTGCGGATCGGCGAGTCCACCCTGCAGGTCCTCGAACCGGCCGACCCCGCTTCCGTCCGGGCCGCGCTGCCCGACGGCAACGGCCACCTCCAGCTCGCCGCACCCGGTCCGGTCCGCACCGCGGCCCCGGTGTTCGAGCCGCCCGCCGCCCCCGAGCCCGCCCCGGGCCGCGGCCGTGGCCTGTTCTCCCTGCTGCCCGGCCGCGCCGCCGAACCGACCGGCCAGGAGAGCGCCGAACGCCACCACACCGCCGTCCGGCTGCGCCAGGCCACCGCCCAGCGCGAGCGCTGGCCCGACCTCGCCACCGTGCTGCTCAACGCCGTCGGCCCCGGCCCCCGGTTGTGGGAGCGCGGCCCCGGCCACCCCGACGCGCTCACCCTGCGGCTGGGCACCGCCGACCGCCCCGGCGGCGCCGGCACCACGCCCGGCACCATGCTGCCCGCCGTCCCGGTCACCCTCGACCTGCAGACCGCCGGCAGCCTCGGCCTCAGCGGCCCGCGCGAACGCCTCGACGCCCTCACCCGCGCCGTCGTCGCCCAGCTCGCCGCGCTCCACCCGCCCACCGGGCTGAGCCTGGTCGTGGTCGACGCCGACCCGGCCCGCACCCCCGAGGACCGCGTCGACACCTGGGCCTGGGCACTGTGGCTGCCCCACCTGCGCCCCGCTGAGGGCCAGGACTGCCGGCTGCTGGTCGGCCTCGACGACGAACAGGCCACCGCCCGGCTGACCGAGCTCACCGCCCGGCTCAGCGGCCCGACCGGCCTCGGCGGCCACCCCGCCACCGTGGTCGTGGTCGACGGCCGCCCGACCAGCGAGGCCGCCCGGCAGGCGCTCGACCTGCTGCTGCGCCAGGGCCCGGCCGTCGGCATCTTCCCGATCTGCCTCGCCGAACAGCCCGAGCTGCTGCCCCGGGGCCTCGGCGCCACCGCCCTGATCACCGGCGAGGTCGGCACCCAGCTCTCGCTGGACCGCCCGGTCGCCCGCGGCCGGGAGACCCTGCACGAGATCTCGCTGGACGCCGTCTCCGACGCCTGGGCCGAACGGCTGGCCCGCGTCCTCGCCCCGCTGCGCGAGGCCGCCCCGGCCTCCCGCGGCCCGCTGCCGGACGCGCTGCGGCTGCTCGACCTGCTCCAGCTCGACACCGTCACCCCGGCCAAGCTGTCCGCCCGCTGGGCCGCCCACGCCGGCGGCATCGGCGCCGCCACCGCGCTGCTCGGCACCACCCGGGACGAGCTGTGCACCCTCGACCTGGCCGACCCCGAGCTCACCCTGCCCTCCCCCGACCCGGGCGGCCCGCACCTGCTCATCGGCGGCGCCCGCGGCTCCGGCAAGACCGAACTGCTGCGCACCCTGGTCGCCTCGCTCGCCGTCTCCGAGCGGCCCGAGCGCCTCGCCGTCACCCTCATCGAGGGCCGGGCCACCGAGGACGGGCTCTCCGGCTGCTCCGAGCTGCCGCACGTCACCGGCCGGGTCAACGCGGCCGCCGACCCGCGCGCCGCACTCCTCGCGGCCGAGGCGCTGGAGGACGAACTCGCCCTGCGGGAGCGGCTGTTCGACGGGCTGGACTTCGCCTCCTGGCACGCCACCCGGATCTTGGACGGGCACAGCCTGGACGAGCACAGCGTGGACGCGCGCCGCCTGGACGGGCGCCGCCTGGACGGGCAGGGCCTCAGCTCCGCACCGGTACCCGCCACCGTCGGCGCCGCCTCCACCGCGGCGCCCCGCATCATCCCGCCGCGCAGCGCCGACGGCCCCCGGCCGGCAACCACCCCCTCCGGCCCCGTTCCGGCCCGGCTGGTGGTCGTCGTCGACGACTACGACGCCCTGCTCTCCCCCACCTCCCCGGTCGGCCGCCCGCTGGCCCGCGCGCTCGCCTCCGTCGCCCGCCGCGGCGGCCCGCTCGGCGTCCACCTCGCGGTCGCCACCGGCCGCCCGGAGGAGAGCGCCGGAACCGAGGTGGACGAGGCCGCCCTGCTGCGGATCGCGCTGCGCACCGAGGACCCGGCCGACTCCGACCTGCTGATCCACCTCGGCGACGCGGCCGCCCTCCCCGAGGACACCCCCGGCCGCGGCTACCTGCGCCGCCCGGACGGCGGTGTCACCGCCTTCCAGACCGCCCGGATCAGCGGCCGCATCCCCCGCACCGCCACCCTGCGCCCCACCGTGGTCGCGATAGACCCGCTCCAGCTCGGCGCCCCACCCGCCCGCCGCCCGGTCCGCGAACTCGGCAACGGCCCCACCGACCTCGCCCTCCTCGCCAGCGCCCTCCAGCGCGCCGCCTCCCGCTGAGCCACTATGAGATGGATTTCATAGGACCGCGCAAAGCGAATATCAGAAACAGACAGCCGCTCCGCCCCGCCGTGATTCACGGCTGGGCGGAGTGCACTCAAGGACTGCTCGAACCGAACGAGAACCGGCGGGCCCACGTGCAAGCACACGGGCCGCACCCAAACGCTGGATTACCCCACCCACCCACCCTTTTCACGAAGCACGAAGCTGCGGCGGCCCCGGCCGAGAACGGCCGGGGCCGCCGCCAGAACTGCTCAGCGGTCGCCGCTTCGGCTGTTCCGGAGCGGCGACGGGGTTGTCCGACCCCTTTTGCACAGGAAGTCGACTCGGCCGACTTCCTGCGTAAAATTCTGGAGGGCTGAGGTCATTGCATTTCCTTGCGTAGCCTCGCCGCGATCGTGATCGCGGCGAGGCTGGTCGGAACGCACGATAGGGACGACTTAGAAGGGATGGGCAGGTGGGCTCGCGCCCACCTCAACCATCGGGTGCCCACCCACCCGCCCTTCCCAGAAACCGCGAAAGCAACGATGGCCCCGGCCAAGGCTGGCCGGGGCCACCGAACACAGACCTAAGCATCACCTCTTGCCCCTGCCCGCCTGACCAGCCTGGCACTCTCATCCTGCGCAGGAAGTGACGTTCCATCGTTGCCTCGTCGGACGCATCCGGCGAAGCAACGATGCAAAGGTCGACTCAAGGAAAGAAACATTGGAACAGAATGCCCCAGGCTTTCGACAGATCTCGAAGATCAGCATTCGACATAACATGAGATTTAGCCAGCGCGGAACGAAAACCGTCGACTTAGATGTCAAGAATAGCAAATCAGAATACCGCCAAGGTATGTGATCTTGAATGACCCATCGGTCTCGATCACAGCGGAGACGATCTCCGCCACCCGGCCAACGGTCTCGTGGAACGGGACGCCAGATTGGTCGGCCCAAGCCTCGTAGGAGGCCAGATGAGCAACAATTGGCGCGCGGTCGACTATCTCGATGGTGCCGGGCAGTTCCCGAACCCGAATGTCCTGGAACGCCACCCCGAGGTAGCCGGAAGCCTTCTCGAGAGAGAAGCGGGAGCTGAGGGAGACCCTTGCCGGTCCCTCGGAAATCCCGAGGACGTCCCCTGCGGCCTTGGCCCAGAGCCGGTCCAGCTCCTGTTTGTCGGTGTCGCTGTTGGTCGAGGCAATGAGGACACCGTCAGGCTGGAGAACGCGAGCCAACTCCTCGATCGTGGCCTCGATGTCACCGACGTGGTAGAGCATGTGCAAGGCCAGCACGGCATCGGCGCTGTCGTCGGCGAAGGGCAGGGCCTGGGCATCGGCCACCAGAACCGGCTTCTCGACGTCGGCCAGGATGCCCGCCGAGATGTCCATCCCGACGACCTGAAGGTCCGGACGATCCTTGTGCAGGCGACTGACGAACTTGCCGTTGCCGCAGCCGAGGTCGAGGACGATCCCGCTTGTGCCGGCCAGCTCTTCGACGACGATCCCGGGCAGGTCGTACTGCGGCCGCTGCCACCGGTAGATCGACTGTCGGGCGGCCAAGTGGCGTCCGTCGGCGTAGGCGCTGTTCGCGAGGATCGCTTTGTCGGCGACTGCAGCGTTCTGCTGTGCGGTGTTGCTCGTCACTGGGGCAGCTCCGGAGCGATTGAAGTCTTAGTCCTTCTGCCCAGCCCGGACATGTCCGGGCTGGGCAGAAAAAAGAGACGAGGATCCCTGTGCTGACCATGTGCGGCCGACCCGAGAGTTTCTCAGGCCGACCGCTCTTCGGCTGTCACGCGTCCCAGGCGCTCACGATCGGCTCCGGCCACCCCCCAGCCATCGAGGCAAGGTCCGCCGGCAGTACGGCGATCAGCGAGGCCCGACCATCCGCAACGGCCTTCAACGCGGCATTCTGAGCCTCGTCCTTGGTGTCGAACATGCCGTCACCCACGGTCTCATTGTGGGGCGGCTCGCCAACCTCGCCGACCCACTGTGATGCACCTGGCCACACCCGGACGTGGGTGAGCTTGGAGGGCTCCGGGAGTCCCGTAACACCCCGAGCTGCGGCTTCCTTGATCACATCTTCGATGGTCATGCCTGGGCTCTCCTCATTTCGGCCAGTGCGGCGTCCAGTCGTGCGGAGCGAACCACGGTGGAAAGATCAGCGGCGGTGCGGGCATAGTGCTCGGCTTCTTCCCGAGCACCTTGGCGGTAGAGCACCGTGGCCAGTTGGGCGGTGTCAATCGCTTTCGCGCGGGCCCGGTTGGAGGTCTGGGAGTCGACGGCGCGGCGGAGTCGGGACACCAGGTCGGAGACGGATCTCCCCTTGACCGTCGCGAGCAGGTAGAGGGCGTGACCTGTCTCGCCGTGCAACTTGTGTTCGGTGAAGTACCACATCCAGCGTGGTTCGCTGCGGAGGTCGGTGACGCGGCTGTAGATCGACTCCGCAAGGGCGATCTGCCGCATCACCTCGGGTTCGTCTCCCTGGAGGGCGTACGCCTGCGCCTTCACGGCGGCGATCATCGCGAGGGCCGACAGGGGCACATTTCCCATCGACATGTCGGCCAGGGCGACGGCATCCTTCGATTTGCGCTCGGCGATCTCCTGACGAGCAAGGCCAGTGGCGACGTGGCACAGGAGTCCGTCATCGCAGGCCTCCTGCGCCGCCTTGATCCCGAGCCCGAATGTGCTGCGTGCCGGTGCGCTCTGGCCCGCGTCGAATGCCGACCACGCTGCAAGGTCGGCGAGATTGGCGATCTGGCCGCACAGCCGGTCGCGGACACGCGGTCCCATCGACGACTTGGTGAGGTCGACGGCACTTCGCAGCTCACCGAAGGCAAGGTGACGTGTGGCAAGTCCTCCGCTTCGCCGGTCCCACTCCTCCAGAGCGAAGGTTCGTTCTGCGATGTCGTCAACGTCCTTCATACCCAGGGAAGATGGGGACGGCATGACGTCGGGCAGGATCGAGGCCAGGGAGACGGCCAAGAAGTCGCGGCGCTTCGACTCACTCACCTCCTCACGGTCCCGCCGGGTCCGTTTCGGGAACAGTCCCAGCTCTGCGTTCGTGGCCACGCCGAAGACGCCACGCAAGGCGTCGCGCACCTCCGCGTCGGGCCAGCTGATTACGCCACGTTCTAATCGGCTGATCACATTGGCGTCAATCGCCGACTCGCGGCCTGTCCCGGCCTTGATCCGGGCGTTCGCCCGACTTGCGACCTCGCCTTGGGTCCACTCTCGCCCGAGACGAAGCCTTCGTAGCTCGTCGTTGGTCATCCGAGGCCCGTCTCTGCGGCGCCGCTGGTGGAGGCCAGACAGCCTAGTGAACTGCCTAGCGTCTGCCTACAGGATCGCCCTGTCTCTACCCGAACCGCAGGCGTTTGATGGTTCTCAGTCGCCCGGGGTGATGGGCCGGTTACGCCGGTGCTGTCGGGAAGGCCCCCGGGCGACGTCAGTGCAGCGTCGATCCCACGCCTCGGTCAGGTCGGTCCTGCCCTCACAACTCCCAACGGCTGGAGGCCGCATGTCCATCAACGACCACCCGGCCACGTTGATGAGCCCGACCAATACCGCCTCGTTCCCGGTGCCACAGGAATGGGACGTCGAACCGGAGGCGGCGGCCGTGCCGCCCGCCCGCCGTCTGATCCGGAAGATCGCCGAAGCGTGGCGGGTGCCCATGTCGGACGCCGCTCTGCGGGACGTGGAGCTCTGCGCTGGCGAGTTGTTGGCCAACGCCATCGAGCACACCCACGCACGGTGCCGGGTCACGGTGCGATGGACCGGCGAACGGCTCCGAGTAGAGGTCGCTGATTCGAGCCTGGACCTTCCGGACCGGGACGCGGCGGAGGACACCATCACGGGTGGCCGGGGGCTGCTCCTGGTCGGAGGACTCGCCCACTCGTGGGGCTGGCACCCGACCGGGCCTGGCAAGACCGTGTGGTTCGAGTGCGCGGCTGACCAGTTGATCACGGGTGGCCGGCGTCTGGCCGTCCTCGTCCACGCTGCCAACGACCAGGCCGCAGGTCGTCTGACGCGTTCGGCGTGACCCCGAGACGCCCGCCCGGCCACCCCCCGGTGGCCGGGCGGGTGCCGCAACACGCACACCCCGGAAGTCGACCGAGGAATGGAGTTCGTATGGATATGCCCCGAGGGTCCTTCGTCACCCTCGACGGTCTCAGTGCGAGCGGGAAGACCACCGTCGCCCCGCTGGTCGCCGCCTTCGTCAACGGCGTCCACCTCACGCACGACGCCTTGCCGACGTTCCCCCGCATGCGCGCAGAGGTGGACACCACCGGCATCCTGCCGGCACGGCTCCACTGGTGGCTGATGGCGAACCACATCACCTCGGAAACGGCCCGGGCGCTCACGGAGAGCGGCCGAACCGTGGTGGTCGAGTCCTACTTCCCGCGCACTATCGCCACGCACAGGGCCATGGGACATGACTGCCCCCCGGAGTACCCGAAGGAGGCCCTCATCCCGAATGTACCGATCATGCTGGAGGTGGACGAGCACGTTCGCCAAGAGCGACTCCGTCGGCGGGCCGAGCGCGGGACGCTGAGCTACTGGCACCAGCGGGAGGAGCCCAATGTGGCCGAAAGCACCCGCGTGTACAGGGCTTTCGGCCTGCTCCGCGTGGACGGCACTGACCGCACGCCGGAGCAGGTGGCCCGCGCGATCGCCGATATCGTTCGCTCGCGTGTCCCGTACGGCATCGAGGAAGGCAACGGCCAATGACAGCAACTGAGTTCGAAGCGAAGATCCTCAACGTCGAGCCGGAGAAGACCCGCGTGCTACTGGTCGAGGCCGGGGCCGAGCACGTGGCCGACCGCGTCCAGCGCCGCTACGTCTACGACATCCCGGGCCGGCCCGGTGCGTGGGTCCGGCTGCGCGACACCGGCAGCGACGTCACACTGTGCGTCAAGGAGATCCACTCCGACGCGATCGACGGCGTGACCGAGACCGAGACGACGGTCGGCGACTTCGACGCCACGAACACGCTCCTCGGCAAGCTCGGATACCAGCCGAAGGCGTATCAGGAGAACCGCCGGTCCTCCTGGACGCTGGGCGGTGCGGCCATCGAGATCGACGAGTGGCCGCTGATCCCCCCGTACCTGGAGATCGAGGGGGTCAGCGCCGATCACGTCCACGCGACGGCGCTCGCGCTCGGCCTTCCCCTGGCCGAGCTGACGAGCGAGAACACGACCAAGGTCTACCGCCGGTACGGGATCGACATCGAGGCGATTCGCCGGCTCACCTTCGAGTAACAGGAGACATGCCTTGCCAGTGACCCAGCACCCGGCGATCCGGGTCGTCCGGGACAGGACCATCCGCATCAAGGTGATTGACGACTGCGGGTTGGCCTGCACGTTCTGCCACAACGAGGGAACCCCGGTCACCGCCGACAACCGCGGCCGTACACTGCTGCCCTTCGTCGCGGCGCCCGGCAGGACCGGGCGCGTGTCGATCTACAGCGAGACGAACGGCGTCAACTTCCTCGCCTCGAAGATGGCCCCGGACATGCACTTCCGACGTGCGGTGCGGACCGTGACGAAGGCGTTCGCCGCCAACGAGGTTCACCTCACCGGAGGGGAGCCCACCCTCCACACGGAGGTCTCCGCACTGGTATCGGCGCTCACTGGCATGGGCCTGAGCGTCGGAATGACCAGCAACGGGGAGCGCGGCCGGCAGGTGATGCCGGATTGCTCGGCCTCCGGACTCAACCGGGTCAACGTCTCCGTCTTCGGCACAACCGCCGAAGAACTCCAGGCCGTTCAGTCCGAGCGCTTCAAGTCGGCGGGTCTGGCTGAGACGAAGATCCGTGCGGCGGAGCAGACCATCCGGGCCGCCGTCTCCAACGGGGTAAAGGCCTCCGTGAACATCGTCGTTCCCGGCATGGCCCATGTGGACCGGGTCGTCAACCTGGTCGAGTCGTACGGCCAGTTCGCGGACGTGCGGATGCTCACCAGCATCCAGGACGGAGCGGAATCGATCGCGGCGATCTCCGAAGTGCTCGACCGAGTCGGCGCGGAACCGGTGCTTCGGACGTTCACCGCCGGCACCTCCGACGAACGCACCCTCTACCGGGCACTCGGCAGCCGGGCCGTCTACGTCAAGCGGCTGCTGCCGGTGCGGCTCCCGGACACCTGCGCGTCGTGCCGGTTCAACAACGAGACGGACTGCCAGGAGGGCTACTACGGCATCCGGCTGTACCTCACCGACCAGGGCGAGTACATGGTCGGTGTCTGCATCCAGCGCATGGACCTCTGCCTCCCTGTGGCCGAGCTGTCGAACAGCGGGATCGTGGAAGAGGTGCAGGCGTTCAAGGATGCCGAAGTCCAGCGGCTGACCAGCCAGTACGGCGCCGCCGCCTGATCTGCGGTGCGTCTGTCGGAACGCGGCAATAGTAGATGAGCCCCTCCAACGCTTGGCACTCAGCGTAGCCAGTGTGCTACGTTCCGCGTTGTCAACAGAACACAGTTGACCCCGGCGGTGGTGGAACACCCCGGGGTCCGGCACAGGAGCTACCACTCCCAATGCAGATTCATCGTAGCGCCCACGCGCGCTCTTTCACCGTTCTTCCTAACGGCCTTCTTCAGGACCGTCGGCTCAGCTACACCGCCCGAGGCCTCCTCGCCGATCTGCTCTCCCGCCCGAACGGGTGGCGCGAGGACGGGCGGCACATGGCGGACAGCAGTCCACAGGGACGCGGCGCCGTCCGGCGGGCGCTCAAGGAGCTGAAGGACGCCGGGTATTACCGCGTCGACACGATCCGGATGCCCGACGGCACCGTCCGTTCCGAGGCCCATGTCTTCGACGTCCCGCAACTGGCACCGGTTGTCCCCCGTCCGGCCGCCGGTGAGCGGGGCACCGGCGGCACTGTCACCCCTCCCGTAAAGGACCCGGGAGAAGAACCCACCCTCCCGGATGAACAGATCCGCACAGCCGTGGCCACGCTGTTCCGGGTCGTCCGGTCCGAACCGCGCCTGCGCCTCGGCGAGGCCGAGGCGCGGACGCTGGCCCCGCTCGTCGCACGGTGGCTGGAACAGGGCAGCGGCGAAGCCGAGTTGGCCCACGCACTGCTTCCCGGCTTGCCGCAACGGATGCACTCCCCGGTGGCGATCCTCCGCGATCGCTTGCGACGCAAGCTGCCGCCCGTCCGCCCGGCGGCCCCACCAGCCTCCTACGCCGAGTGCGGGCGCTGCCATGATCCGGTGCCCCGTCCCGGGATCTGCCGCGCCTGCGCGGGAATCGGTACGAGGACCATCGCCGTCGGCATCGGGGCCGACGCCACTCCCAGCGGTGTCGCCCGTGCCCGCGCGGCCCTGCGCGGGCACGGGCGACTCGTCACGGCATAGCGCCGGGTCGTAGTACCGGAAGACAGCGGGCCGTCAGGTGGTCAGACGCACTTGATGTCGCGGTTCACCACGGCCATCCCCGCGACCTTCGCGCCGTCCACGGTGAACTCGTAGTCCCACCCCTGCTGGCCCTCGACCGGCAGCAGGTACTTGCCGTTCTTGGCCTCCAGCAGGCCCTTGCCGCCGTACACCCGCTGCAGGTCGTCCACGGTGGAGCCGGCGCCGATGCCCTCGGCGGTCTTCGCCTCGGCCGGGGCGACCAGTTCGCGCAGGCCGGAGGCGGCGAAGGAGACCCGGCCGGTGGACAGGAAGGCCTTGTCCTTGGCCTCACGGGCCACCCACATGTCCGCGATGGACTGGGTGGCGTCGGCCATCAGCTTGGCGGTGGCGGCCGAGTCCTTGGCCGCGGCGGCCGAGCCGGCGGCAGCCGCGGCGACGTCCTTGGCGGAGGCGCCGGGCGGCAGCGTCCCGGCCGGGGCTGGGGCCTTGCCCTGGGCCGCGTCCGCCTTGGCGTTGAGGTCCTTGTAGCGGGCCTCGGTGGCCGCCTCGGCGTCCATCCGGGTCTTGTCGGGCGCCGGGCCGCCCTTGTAGACGAAGTCGGTGCAGCCGTCGAGCAGCGAGACCGGCGCCGCCTCCAGCGCACCGGTGGCCAGCCCGGCGTCCTTCGCCATCCCCGGCTTCAGACCGCGGTAGCCGGCCGCCGAGAAGGCTTCCGGCCCCTTGGACGTCGGCGCCGCCGAGGGCGTGCCCGCCGCAGCCGCCGTGGTGCCCGCCTTCGCGTCCTTCTTGTCGTCGCCGCAGGCCGCCGCTCCGGCCACCAGCAGCACCACCGAGATGCCCACGCCCACCGCGCGGACCGATCCCCGGCTCTTCCCCATATCGTGATCCCCCTGAGTCGTTCGGGGATCACCGTACCGAAGGTGCGCCCACGACCCACAACCGGTTTCCCGGGGGGCGGGAAACGCGGAAGGGACCCGCGTCCGGGATGGACGCGGGCCCCTTCCGTTCAGCCGTCCGTCAGCGCATCGAACCGGTGCGCAGCAGGGTGCGGATGACGCGCATCGCGACCGAGAGGCTGGACAGCTCGTAGTTGTCCGAACCCCTTATGTCGTCGAGGGTGGCCTTGGCGCGGTTCAGCAGGGTGGAGTTGAGGTCCGCCCAGGCGTTGTAGCGCTCCTCGGGGGTGGCGCCCTCGGGGCCGCAGGCCAGGATGTCAGCGGTCAGCGCCGCGTGCGCCGCGAAGAGGTCCTCGCGGATCGCGGCCCGGGCCATCGACGACCAGCGGTCGGTGCGGGGCAGGTCGATGATGCGGTCGAGCAGGTGCGAGATCTGCAGGCGGTCGCCGAGGTCGTAGTACAGCTCGGCGACGTCGGCGACGTCCTTGCCGGAGCGGTCCGCGACCTCGGTGATGTCCAGGGTCGGGAAGACCGAGGACAGGCCGGCGATCCGGGTGGCCAGCTCGTCCGGCACGCCGGCCGCGGCGAGTTCGCCCTGGATCGACTCGAACCAGGTCAGGTCCTCGCCGCGCAGCGGCTTGGGCAGCGAGCCCCAGACCTGGTTGACCCGGTCGCGGAAGAACTCGATGGTGCCGGCGATGTCGAGCGGCTGGCGGCGGTTGTTGAGCATCCACCGGGTGGCGCGCTCGACCAGGCGCCGCGAGTGCAGCCGCATCTTGGTCTGGATCCGGGCGGGGACCTGGTTGTCCAGGCCCTCGATCCGGGCCCAGATCTCCTCCAGGCCGAAGACGGCCCGCGCGGCGGTGTGGGTCCGGGCGATCTCCTCGTAGGTCGCGCCGGTCTCCTCCTTCAGGCGGAAGGCGAAGGTGCAGCCACCGCGGTTGATCGTGTCGTTGACGATCAGCGTGGTGATGATCTCGCGGCGCAGCGCGTGGTTGTCGATCGCGTCGGCGAACCTGGCCCGCAGCGCGCTCGGGAAGTACTCGTGCAGCAGGGTGCGGAAGAAGGGGTCGTCCGGCAGGTCGGTGGCCAGCAGCTCCTCGGCCAGGATGATCTTGGTGTAGGCGAGCAGGACGGACATCTCGGGCTGGGAGAGCCCGCGGCCGCTCTGCTGGCGCTCACGGATCTGGCGCTCGGCGGGCAGGAACTCCAGGCCCCGGTCGAGCTGGCCGGCCGCCTCGAAGCGGTTGATCATCCGGGCGTGGACGTTGACCATGCTGTGCGCCTGGGCGACGGCGTTGGCCAGCACCACGTTCTGCGCGTAGTTGTTGCGCAGCACCAGGTGGCCGACCTCGTCGGTCATCTCGGCAAGCAGGACGTTGCGCTGCTTGACCGTCATGTCGCCCTCGGCGACGATCTGGTTGAGCAGGATCTTGATGTTGACCTCGTGGTCCGAGGTGTCCACACCGGCCGAGTTGTCGATGGCGTCGGTGTTGATCCAGCCGCCGACGCCCTCGGGGCCGCCGGTGGCGGCGTACTCGATGCGGCCGAGCTGGGTGCAGCCGAGGTTGCCGCCCTCGCCGATGACCCGGGCCCGGACCTGCTCGCCGTTGACCCGGATGGCGTCGTTGGCCTTGTCGCCGACCTCGGCGTTGGTCTCGCCGGAGGCCTTGACGTAGGTGCCGATGCCGCCGTTCCAGAACAGGTCGACCGGCGCCTGGAGGATCGCCTTCATCAGCTCGGCCGGGGTCAGGCGGGACTCCTGGATCCCCAGGGCGGCCCGGACGTGTGCGCTGACCTGGATCGACTTGGCGCTGCGCGGGAAGACCCCGCCGCCGGCCGAGATCAGCGACTTGTCGTAGTCGTCCCAGGAGCTGCGCGGCAGCTCGAACAGGCGGCGGCGCTCGGCGTACGAGACGGCCGCGTCCGGGTTCGGGTCGAGGAAGATGTGGCGGTGGTCGAAGGCGGCGACCAGCCGGATGTGCTCGCTGAGCAGCATGCCGTTGCCGAAGACGTCGCCGGACATGTCGCCGATGCCGACGACGGTGAAGTCCTCGGACTGGGTGTCGACGCCGAGCTCGCGGAAGTTGCGCTTGACCGACTCCCAGGCGCCGCGGGCGGTGATGCCCATGCCCTTGTGGTCGTAGCCGGCCGAGCCGCCGGAGGCGAAGGCGTCGCCGAGCCAGAAGCCGTACGACTCCGCGACGCCGTTGGCGATGTCGGAGAAGGTCGCGGTGCCCTTGTCGGCGGCGACGACCAGGTAGGTGTCGTCCTCGTCGTGGCGGACCACGTCGGCCGGGTGGACGACCTCGCCGGCCACCAGGTTGTCGGTGATGTCGAGCAGCGCCGAGATGAAGGTCTTGTACGAGGAGATGCCCTCGGCCAGCCAGGCGTCGCGGTCCACCGACGGGTCCGGCAGCTGCTTGGCGACGAAGCCGCCCTTGGCGCCGACCGGGACGATGACGGTGTTCTTCACCATCTGGGCCTTGACCAGGCCGAGGATCTCGGTGCGGAAGTCCTCGCGCCGGTCGGACCAGCGCAGACCGCCGCGGGCGACCTTGCCGAAGCGCAGGTGCACGCCCTCGACCTGCGGCGAGTAGACCCAGATCTCGAACGCCGGGCGCGGGGCCGGCAGGTCCGGGATGGCCTTCGGGTCGAACTTCATCGACACGTAGGAGTGCCACTCGCCGGAGCCGTCGTGCTGGAAGAAGTTGGTCCGCAGGGTGGCCTTGATGAGGTTCAGGAAGGAGCGCAGGATGCGGTCCTCGTCCAGCGAGACGACCTCGTCGAGCGCGCCGGCCAGCTCCTCCAGGATGCCCTCGGTCAGCTCCAGGGCGCCGGAACGGTGACTGGGGCTCAGCCGGGCCTCGAACAGGTTGACCAGCAGGCGGGTGGTGTGGGTGTTGTTGCGGAGCGCGTCCTCCATGTAGTCCTGGGAGAACGTGGAGCCCGCCTGGCGCAGGTACTTGGCGTACGCGCGCAGCACCATCGCCTGGCGCCAGTTCAGCCCGGCGGTGAGGACCAGCTCGTTGAAGCCGTCGTTCTCGGCCTTGCCGGTCCAGGTCGCGGCGAAGGTGTCCTGGAAGCGCTCGCGGGCCTCGTCGGTGAGCCCGGTGGCCTCGCGCAGCTTCAGGCCGAAGTCGTACACCCACGCGGTGGTGCCGTCGGAGCGGCGCAGCGCGTACGGGTGCTCGTCCAGCACCTCGACGCCCAGGCGCTGCAGCACCGGCAGGACCTCGGTGAGCGAGATCGGGCCGCCGACCCGGTAGATCTTGAAGCGGCGCTCGTCGTCGCCCGCGCCGACCGGCTGGTACAGGTTCAGGCGGAAGTCGCCCTCGCCGTGCAGCGACTCGATCTGCTTGATGTCGGCGACGGCGGTGCGCGGCGGGAAATCGGCGCGGTAGCCGTCGGGGAAGGCGTTGGCGTACTTGTGGCCCAGCTCGGCGGCCTTCTCCTCGCCCAGCTCGATGTGCAGCTGGTCGTGGAAGCCGTCCATCCAGAACCGGGCGGCCTCGGCCAGGCGGTTCTCGATCCGCTCGATGTCGGAGTCGGTGAGCCGGGGCAGCGCGGTGCCCGGGGCGACCCGGACCACGAAGTGCAGGCGGGTCAGCACCGACTCGGTGGCGTACACCGTGTAGTCGATGGTGGCGCCGTTCAGCTCTTCCTTGAGGATGTCGGTGAGCAGCAGCCGGATGCGCGTGGTGTAGCGGTCGCGCGGCAGGTAGATGAAGGCGGAGAAGTAGCGCCCGTACTCGTCCTGGCGCAGGAAGAGGCGCAGCTTACGGCGCTCCTGCAGGTAGAGCACGCTGGTGGCGATGGAGAGCAGCTCGGAGGCCGGGGTCTGGAAGATCTCGTCCCGCGGGAAGGTCTCCATGATCTGCAGCAGGTCGCGGCCGTCGTGGCTCTCGCTGGAGAAGCCGGACTCCGCCAGCACCGCCTGGACCTTGCGGCGCACGACCGGGATGCGGGTGACCGACTCGGTGTAGGCGGCCGAGGAGAACAGGCCGAGGAAGCGGCGCTCGCCGATCGGCTCGCCGGCGGCGTTGAACTTCTTGACGCCGACGTAGTCCAGGTAGGCCGGGCGGTGCACGGTGGCGCGGCTGTTGGCCTTGGTCAGGACGAGCAGCTTCTTCTCGTGGGCCTTGGCGCGGACCGGGGCGGAGAGGCGGCCGAAGGCCTCGGAGACCGAGTGGTGGCGGTCGTCGTGGCTGTGCGGGTCGGAGCGCAGGATGCCGAGGCCGGTCCCGGCGACGGCCTTGAGGACCTCCTCGCCCTCGTGCTCGACCAGGTCGTACTCGCGGTAGCCGAGGAAGGTGAAGTGGTCGTCGGCGAGCCAGCGCATCAGCTCCCAGGCCTCGCCGACCTCCTGCTCGGGCAGGCCGGCCGGGGGCTCCTCGGCCAGTTCGTCGGCCAGGCGCAGCGCGCTGTCGCGCATCTTGGCCCAGTCCTCGACGACCTCGCGGACGTCGCCGAGCACGCGGCGCAGGTTGGTCTCGATGGTGCGCAGGTCGTCGCGGTCGGTCTCGCGGTCGATCTCGATGTGCATCCACGACTCGACGGTCGCGTCGGCGGGCCACTCGGCGCCAGCGGCCTGGCTGCGGGAGCAGGCGTCGACGTCCAGGATCTCCAGCAGCTTGCCGGTGATGTCACGGCGGACGACCAGCTGGGGGTGGACGACGAGGTGGATCGCGCGGTCCTGGCGGGACAGCTCGTTGGTGACGGAGTCGACCAGGAAGGGCATGTCGTCGGTGACGACCTCGACCACGGTGTGGCCGCAGGACCAGCCGTTCTCCTCGACCGAGGGGGTGTGGACCCGCACCTCGGCGGTGCCCTGGGGGCGCTTGAGGCCCAGGCGGTAGTGGGAGGCGGCCGCGCCGTACACGTCGACCGGGTCGAGGTCGACCAGGTCCTCGGGCGCGGTGTGGAGGTAGTAGTGGTGCAGGTACGCGGTCAGAGCGCCGTTGCTCAGACCCTCCCCCGGCGCCGCTCCCCCCACCTGGCTGTTCTCAGCGGCTGTGGCTGCCTTCTTGAGCAGTTCGGCCTTGGCTGCGCCCAGCTTGGTCTGCATGACTTCTTGGCTCCTGTCGCGCGCCGTTGCGTGACTCGGTGGTGTGTGGGTGTACACCGACGGGTCGCTCGCAATCCTGCCGCACCGTCCGACTGAAAGGGGCTCATGGCACGCATGAAACGCCCTCCCAGCGGGTAGGACGACTCGTTCGTCCTGCAAGCCACCCGACGACGCCAGCCAGCCTAACCGGATCAATCGAAGGTTCACAGGGACAGGGAGGCGCAAACCCGCAGGATGTCGGGTCCGTCCTGGACAGCATGTCCAAACCGGAGCGTCATGTTCGCTTTCAGCCCATATGCGGGTACCTGTGATGGGTGGGCGGCACGAAGGTTTCCTTGATCGCCCGGGCCGAGGTCCAGCGCAGCAGGTTCTGGGCGGCGCCCGCCTTGTCGTTGGTCCCGGAGGCCCGGGAGCCGCCGAAGGGCTGCTGTCCGACGACGGCGCCGGTGGGTTTGTCGTTGATGTAGAAGTTCCCGGCGGTGAAGCGCAGTTCCTCCACGGCCTGGGAGATGGCGTAACGGTCCTGTGCGATCACCGCGCCGGTCAGGCCGTACGGGGCGCCCGAGTCGACCCGGCGGAGCACGTCGTCCCAGCGGGAGTCCTCGTAGACGTGGATCGCGAGGATCGGGCCGAAGTACTCGGTGTGGAAGATCTCGCCCCGGTGGTCGGAGGAGACCAGCACCGTCGGCCGGACGAACCAGCCGATCGCGTCGTCGTACTGGCCGCCGGCCACCAGCTCGACGGTCGGGTCGGCCTTCGCCCGCTCGATGGCGCCCCGGTTCTTCTCGAAGGCGCGCTTGTCGATCAGGGCGCCCATGAAGTTGGACAGGTCGGTGACGTCGCCCACCGTGAGGGCGTCCACCTCGGCCAGGAAGTCGTCCTTGATCTTCAGCCAGAGGCTGCGCGGCAGGTAGGCGCGGGAGAGCGCCGAGCACTTCTGGCCCTGGTACTCGAAGGCGCCGCGGATCATCGCGGTCTTCAGGATCTCCGGATCGGCCGAGCGGTGGGCGAGCAGGAAGTCCTTGCCGCCGGTCTCGCCGACGATCCTCGGGTAGGTGCGGTAGCCGCCGATGTTGGCGCCGATCGTCTGCCAGAGCGACTGGAAGGTGGCGGTGGAGCCGGTGAAGTGCAGCCCGGCGAGCGCCGGGTCGGCGAGCGCCACCGGGGAGACCTGCAGGCCGTCGCCGGTGACCAGGTTGATCACCCCGGGCGGCAGGCCGGCCGCCTCCAGCAGCCGCATCAGGTGGTACGCGGCCAGGGTCTGGGTCGGCGCGGGCTTCCAGACCACGGTGTTGCCCATCAGCGCGGGGGCGGTCGGCAGGTTCCCGGCGATCGCGGTGAAGTTGAACGGGGTGATCGCGTAGACGAAACCTTCCAGCGGGCGGTGGTCGACCCGGTTCCACACCCCCGGGGAGGAGACCGGCTGGTCCGCCAGCACCTGCCGGGCGAAGTGGACGTTGAACCGCCAGAAGTCGATCAGCTCGCAGGCGGAGTCGATCTCGGCCTGCTGCGCGGTCTTGGACTGGCCGAGCATCGTCGCCGCGTTGAGCGTCTCCCGCCAGGGCCCGGCCAGCAGTTCGGCGGCGCGCAGGAAGACCGCCGCCCGGTCGTCGAAGGAGAGCGAGCGCCACTGCCGCCCGGCCGCCAGCGCCGCGTCCACCGCCGCCCGGGCGTCCTCCCGGGTGGCGTTGCCGAGCACGCCCAGCTTGGCGGCGTGGTGGTGCGGCTGGACGACGTCGATCCGCTCACTGCTGCCGAAGCGCTGCTCGCCGCCGATGGTCATCGGCAGCGGGATCTGCTCGGCCGCCAGCTCGTCCAGCCGCCGGACCAGCCGGTCCCGCTCCGGGCTGCCGGGCGCGTACGCCTGCACCGGCTCGTTGACCGGGGTGGGCACCTCGGTGACTGCGTCGATGGGCATGGCGGCTCCGTCCTGGCTCTACCGGTGTCAGTCCAGCCTGACCAGGACCGGGCGGATCCGCCCGTCCAGACACGCCAACGGCGGACGTGGCGCGCGCCACCTCCGCCGTCCACGTCCGCCGTCGCGAACACTCAGCCCGTCAGGGCGCCGGCCAGCTCGACCGCCTCGGCCAGGCTGTCCACCACCGGGACGCCGACCGGCTCCAGCTTCTCCCGGGTGTGCGAGCCGCCGGTGTACAGCACCGCGTGGGCGCCCGCGTGCAGCGCCGCCAGGGCGTCGTCCGCGGCGTCGCCGATCAGCACCGTACGGGCCGGGTCGACCTGCTCGCCGAGCGCGGCCAGGTGCTTGGTCAGCTGCTCCGCCTTCTGGCCGCCGGAGGGGCCGCTGCGGCCGTCCACCCGCAGGAAGCTGCCGGTCAGGCCGAAGGAGTCGACCAGCGGCACCAGCTTGTCGTGCAGGTACATCGACAGCAGGGACTGGCTGTGCCCGGCCGCCTGCCAGCCCGCCAGCAGCTCGGGCACGCCCTCGGTCAGGCCGCAGGCCGGGCGGAGCTCGCGGTAGCGGTCCTGGAAGGCGTCGTCCAGCCGCAGCCATTCCTCCCGGGAGGGCATCCGGCCGAGCAGTCGCTCGTAGAAGCGGGGGATCGGGACCTCGTACTGCTCGCGGTACTGCTGCATGGTCATCGGCCCGACGCCGATGGTCGCGAACGCGGCGTTGCTCGCGCCGAGGACCGCGTCCATGTCGTGGAAGAGGGTGCCGTTCCAGTCCCAAACGATGTGAGTGCGCACGGGGTCAAACGGTAACCCGAACGGCCGACACGCCGGTAGGACGGGGCTCACTCAGCCCAGCAGGGACGGGATCTCCTGGGTCGCGTACCAGAGCAGGTCGTGGTCCTCCGCGCCGTCCACGGTGAACTGGGCGTCCTGGTCGCCCGAGTCGGCCGCGGCCACCGCCGCCACCGCCGCCGTGACGTCCTCGACCACCTCGGCGTCGGCCACGTCCGCGTGCACCGAGGCGGCCTTCGCCAGCTTGACCGGGCCGGCCAGCACCACCCGGCCGAGCGAGGCCTGGTCCTGGTACTCGTCGCCGGGGAAGGGCCGCACGGCCGAGTCGGCCACGTCCAGCGCCACCACGACGCGCCGGCGCGGGGCGCCCGGGTCGGCCGCCAGCAGCCGCAGAGAGGACTGGGCGGCCCGGTTCAGCGCCGCGTACTCCAGCTCCTCCAGGTCGTCGCTGACGTACCACTCGCGCAGCGCGGGCGTCACGGCGTAGGCCGCGGACGGCTCCAGGGCGCCGCCCTCGTGCGCCGCCGCCAGGCCGGTCAGGGTGGTGGGCACGTACACGCGCATCGGTGGCACTCTCCGGTTCGTCCAGCGGGGGTTCGTCCAGCGGGGGGTTCGTCCAGCGGCACAGCATCCAGCGCCCCAAGAATAAGCGCCGCCGGGCCGCCCGTGATCACCTCGGGCCGGGTCCGCGCTCGGCGGCCAGCGCCTCCCGGCTGGTCCGCAGCGCGCTCTCCAGCACCTCGCCGCGGCGGGCCGGGTCCATCAGGTTGGGGCCCATCACCGCCAGGTCGGCCAGGGTCGGCGCGAGCAGCCGCACCCGGACGCCCTCGGCCCGCAGCAGCGCGGCCTCGCGCAGCAGCTGCCGGGTCACCGCACGGCGATAGCGGCTGACCAGCTGGGCCAGCACTCCGCGCGGGCGGTCCCGGGCCCGCCACTCGCGCAGCGCGGCCAGGGTGCCGCGGCCGGAGCGCTCGGGCCGCGGGCCCAGCCGCAGGGCCATCGGGGCCAGCACGTACACCTCGTCCAGGCCGCGGCCGAGCAGCAGGTCCGCGTTGGTGGCCGACCAGCAGCCGCCGTCCACGTACGCCGAACCGTCCAGGCGCACCGGCGCGAACCAGCCGGGGATGGCGCAGGAGGCCATCACGGCGTCGGCAACCGCGACGGCCGGGGCTTCCGGGTCGCCGAAGACCACCCGGTGGCCGCTGCGGTAGTCCACCGCCGCCACCCGCAGCGGCGCGGCGGCCGTGCACGGCGCCGCCCCCGCGGTCGCGGCCGGGCTTCCCTGGACCGGCCAGCCGCCGGGGCCGAACAGCCCGCGCACCAGCTCGCCGACCGGCGCCAGCGAGCCTCGGCCGTGCGGCGCCATCGCCGAGACCATGGTCAGCAGCGGGTACTCGCGCGGGTGCCGGACGGCGTCCCGCAGCAGGTCGGGCGAGCCGATCCCGGCCCGCGGGCGGGGCGGCAGGGCGCCGCCCGCCGCCGTCTCGTAGTCGAAGGCGACCCCGGCCAGCGGGCCCTCGGTGATCGGCAGGCCGCGTTGGTGGTCGCGCAGCTGCTCGGGGGGCACGCCCCCAGCCAGCATCGCGGCCAGGATCGCGCCCGCCGAGGTGCCGAGCAGGACGTCCGCCTCGCCCGGCCGGCGCCCGGTGGCCTCCTCGACGGCGCACAGCGCGCCGACCGTCCAGGCCGCGCCGAGCATCCCGCCGCCGCCCAGCACCAAACCGCGCCGGGGCGCGCCGCCGGAGGTCGTGCCCGCCGCCGCCCGTGTGGTCATCCCGGCTGTCGTCATCCCGGCCGCCCGTCGTCGTTGGGAGCGGGTCAGGCTACCGATGGTGCGCGCGGGCGGACGTGCGGCGCAACGGGAACCGGGCCCGGCATCACCCGGTCCGCCGTACCTGGGCGTCCCCTTTCGGGCCGTACGGCCCGTCCCCGCACGTCAACCCGTCGCCCACGGAACGCCCGCCGGGCCCGGCGCCACATTGGGCGCCTCACCCGGATAGGTGAACTTCGAGCCGGTCTCCCGGCCGCTCGAAAACGCGTTGCCGCCCCGCCCGGGCCTTGGCCAGCCTGGACCCGTCCGTACCCGCACCACCCTTGTCGGGGGCCACCGTGACCGCGCAGCTCAGCACCCACCTCACCGCCCACCTCACCGCCCGCCCGCACCGCCGCGTCCGCGCCTCCGGCGGCTGCGACCCGGCCGGGCGCCGGCCGCGCCAGCCGCGCGCCGCCTGCACCGGCGCCCCCGGGTCAGCCGGGGTCCCCGGGTCAGCCCGCCATGACGCCGGGGCGCTCGCCGCCCGCTTCGCCCACCAGCTGGTCGAGGTGCTCACCGGCGCCCGGCCCTCCGGCCAGCTGATGCGGCACACCAGCCTGGACGGCTACGGGCAGCTCGCCTCGCTGGTCCGGGCCGGTGCGCTGCGCCGCGGCGGCCCCGCCGACCGGCCCCGGCTCGGCCCGGTGCACGACCGATCACCCTCACCCGACGCCGTCGAGGCCTGCGTCCGGGTCGACCTCGGCCGGCGGCACCACATGGTGGCCTTCCGGCTGGAGCAGCGCGGCCCGGCCGGCCAGTGGCAGTGCACCGCCGTGGAGGCACGATGACGGCCACGGCGTACGGGACGGCGCAGGGCGCCGCCCCGGTACCGGAGCGGCGCCCTGCGCGGCGTGCTGTGCCTGGCTCAGGCCTTTCGGCGGCGACCCTTGGCGGACTTGGCGGCCTTGCGGCGCTCGGCGCGGGTCATCCCGTCGCCGTCCTCCTCGGGCGCGCCGTCCTCGAAGTCGCCCTCGACCACACCGCCGCCGACCTCCTCCGAGGGGGCCGTGTAGTGCAGCCGCTGCGGCTTCGGGGCCTCCAGGCCCTTGGCCTTGATCTCCGGGCGGGCGGCGTCCTTCTCCAGCTTGTCGAGCAGCACCTCGGCGTCCTCCACCGGCACCTCCTCGACCTGCTGCTCGACCTGGACCTCCAGGTTGAACAGGTAGGCGACGGACTCCTCCTTGATGCCCTCCATCATCGCGGTGAACATGTCGAAGCCCTCGCGCTGGTACTCGACCAGCGGGTCGCGCTGGGCCATGGCCCGCAGGCCGATGCCCTCCTGGAGGTAGTCCATCTCGTAGAGGTGCTCGCGCCAGCGGCGGTCCAGCACCGACAGCACCACGCGGCGCTCCAGCTCGCGCAGGATCTCCTCGCCGAGCTGGTCCTCGCGGGCGCCGTACTGCGCCTGGATGTCCTCCTGGACGACCTTGATCAGGAAGTCGGGGGTCAGGCCGGACGGTCCGCCGACCTCCTCCTCCAGCTCCGCCAGGTCCAGGGTGATCGGGTAGAGCTGCTTGAACGCGGTCCAGAGCTTGTCGAGGTCCCAGTCGTCCTCGAAGCCCTCGCCGGTGGCCGCCTTGACGTAGGCCTCGACGGTGTCGTCCATGAAGTGGCCGACCTGCTCCTGCAGGTCCTCGCCCTCCAGCACCCGGCGGCGCTCGCCGTAGATGACCTCGCGCTGGCGGTTGAGCACCTCGTCGTACTTCAGGACGTTCTTGCGGATCTCGAAGTTCTGCTGCTCGACCTGGGTCTGCGCGGAGGCGATCGCGCGGGTGACCATCTTGGACTCGATCGGCACGTCCTCGGGCACGTTGGCCATCGAGAGCACGCGCTCGACCATGCCGGCCTTGAACAGGCGCATCAGGTCGTCGCCCAGCGACAGGTAGAAGCGGGACTCGCCCGGGTCGCCCTGACGGCCGGAGCGGCCGCGCAGCTGGTTGTCGATCCGGCGGGACTCGTGCCGCTCGGTGCCGAGGACGTAGAGGCCGCCGGCCTCCTTGACCTCGTCCTGCTCGGCCTTGACCGAGGCCTTGGCCTTCTCCAGCGCGGCCGGGAACTCCGCCTCGTACTCCTCCGGGTTGTCGCTCGCGGAGAGCCCGCGCTGGGCCAGTTCGGCCGCCGCGAGGTGGTCCGGGTTGCCGCCGAGCATGATGTCGGTGCCGCGGCCAGCCATGTTGGTGGCGACGGTGACGGCGCCCTTGCGGCCGGCCTGCGCGACGATCTGGGCCTCGCGCTCGTGGTGCTTGGCGTTCAGCACCTCGTGCGGGATGCCGCGCTTGCGCAGCTCCTGCGACAGGTACTCGGACTTCTCGACCGACACGGTGCCGACCAGCACCGGCTGGCCCTTCTCGTGCTTCTCGGCGATGTCCTCGACCACGGCGGCGAACTTGGCCGGCTCCGACTTGTAGATCAGGTCGGGCTGGTCGATGCGCAGCGGCGTCTTGTTGGTCGGGATCGGCACCACGCCGAGCTTGTAGATCTGGTGGAACTCGGCGGCCTCGGTGGTGCCGGTACCGGTCATGCCGGAGAGCTTGTCGTACAGACGGAAGAAGTTCTGCAGGGTGATGGTGGCCAGGGTCTGGTTCTCGTTCTGGACCTCCACCCCCTCCTTGGCCTCGATCGCCTGGTGCATGCCCTCGTTGTAGCGGCGGCCGGCCAGGATGCGGCCGGTGTGCTCGTCGACGATCATGACTTCGCCGTTCATGACGACGTAGTCCTTGTCCTTCTTGTACAGCTCCTTGGCCTTGATGGCGTTGTTCAGGAAGCCGACGAGCGGGGTGTTCACCGACTCGTAGAGGTTGTCGATGCCGAGGTAGTCCTCGACCCGGGTGACACCCTCCTCCAGGACGCCGACGGTGCGCTTCTTCTCGTCGACCTCGTAGTCGCGGTCGATCTTCAGGCGCAGCACCAGCTTGGCGAAGTCGGCGTACCACTTGGTCGCCTGGTCCGCCGGGCCGGAGATGATCAGCGGGGTGCGGGCCTCGTCGATGAGGATCGAGTCGACCTCGTCGACGACCGCGAAGTTGTGGCCGCGCTGGACGAGTTCGTCCTTCGACCAGGCCATGTTGTCGCGCAGGTAGTCGAAGCCGAACTCGTTGTTCGTGCCGTACGTGATGTCCATCGCGTACTGGCGCTTGCGCTCGGCGGGCGTCATGTTGGCCAGGATCACGCCGACTTCGAGGCCGAGGAAGCGGTGCACCCGGCCCATCCACTCCGAGTCGCGCTCGGCGAGGTAGTCGTTGACGGTGATCAGGTGGACGCCCTTGCCGGTCAGCGCGTTCAGGTACGCGGGCAGGGTGCCGACGAGGGTCTTGCCCTCACCGGTGCGCATCTCGGCGACGTAGCCGAGGTGCAGGGCGGCGCCGCCCATCAGCTGGACGTCGTAGTGCCGCTGGCCGAGCACGCGCTTGGCGGCCTCGCGGACGGTGGCGAACGCCTCGGGGAGGATGTCGTCCAGCGTCTCGCCGTCCGCGAGCCGCTGCTTGTACTCGTCGGTCAGCGCGCGCAGCTCGGCGTCGGTGAGGTTGACGAAGTCCTCTTCGATGGAGTTGACCTGGGCAGCAATCCGCTGCAGCTTGCGAAGGATCTTGCCTTCGCCGGCGCGCAGGATCTTGTCGAAGACGGACACTTGAGCGGGCTCCTTGCCTGTATTGGCACTGGACGACTGCACGGCGGGTCCACCCCACCGCACGGGCCATCGTATGCGAGGAGTCCAATGCGCCGGGAGGTGCGTCAGCACGGTATTCCCGTGTCACCCGCGCGTGCACATGGAGCGATAGCACCGTCCAATGGGACAAATCGGTCGACGGGCCGGGGAGTTGGCCGACTATTCGGATGCCCGCATTCCCCCCGCGGGGAAATAATCCGCCCATGCAAGAGCCGCGGAGCGAACTCGTCACCCTCACCACCGACCGCCTGGTCCTGCGGGCCCCGCGGGAATCGGACATCGACGCGATCTTCGCGGCCTGCCAGGATGCGGAGATCCAGCGCTGGACGGTCGTGCCCGTCCCCTACCGCCGCGAGGACGCCGAGTTCTTCGTCCGCACCCTGGCCCCCGAGGGGCTGGCCACGGGCGCCGAGTACATCTGGTGCGTGGTCGAGCGCGGGACCGACCGACTGGTCGGCACCCAGGCGGTCGTGCGCAAGGCCGGCGACCCGAGCGCCGCCTCGGTCGGCTGGTGGACGGCGAAGGAGCAGCGCGGCCGGGGCTACACCGTCGAGGCGGCCCGCGCGGTCGCCCGCTGGGCGCTCACCGACCTCGGGCTGCGCCGCCTCCAGTGGCTCGCCTACGTCGGCAACGAGGGCTCGCGCGCGGTCGCCGAGCGGGTCGGCTACCGCTCCGAGGGCACCCTGCGGTCGTACGCCGACCAGCGCGGCATCTTCCACGACGCCTGGATCGCCTCGCTGCTCCCGTCCGATCTGGACTGAGCACCTGGCCCGTAGCCGAGGGCGCCAAGGGCCCGGGCCCGCTGTCGGTGCCCCCGGATACGCTCGCCGGCATGACCGCTGCCGACCACGCCCCCGTCGCCGTCCTGGGCGCCGACGACGCCCGCCGGATCGCCCTGCGCGCCCAGGGCCTGCTGGGCGCGCCCGACCGCCGGGGCGGGGTGCGCGGGGTGCTGCGACACCTGGGCGCCGTCCAGTTGGACACCATCTCGGTGCTGGCCCGCTCGCACGAGCTGGTGCCCTACGCCCGGCTCGGCGCGGTCGGCCGCCCGGCGGTCGAGGCGGCGTACTGGGGCGCGGGCACCAGCTTCGAGTACTGGTCGCACGCGGCCTGCGTCCTGCCGGTCGAGGAGTGGCCGCTGTTCGCCTTCCGGCGCCGCCGCTACCGCGACCGCGGCCACCTCTGGGGCCACCAGGTCGCACCCGAGACGTACCGGGCGGTGCTCGACAAGCTGCGCGCCGAGGGGCCGTTGACCTCCACCGAGCTGGGCGGGGCCAAGCGGACCGCCGAGTGGTGGGACTGGTCCGACACCAAGATCGCGGTCGAACGGGCGCTGGCCTTCGGCGACGTGGTCTGCACCGAGCGCCGGAGCTGGAAGCGGGTCTACGCCCTGGCCGAACAGGCGATCCCCGACGCCCTGTTCGGCCAGGACCGGTCCGACGAGGAGTGCGTGCGCACCCTGGTGGCCCAGGCCGGCGCCGCGCTCGGCGTGGCCACCCGGGCCGACCTGCTGGACTACCACCGGCTGCGCGCCGAGCAGTTGGACCCGGTGCTCGCGGACAGCGGCCTGGTCCCGGTCCAGGTGGCAGGCTGGGGCCCGGGCGGCACCGCGGCCGCGGCCTGGGCCGACCCGGCCGCACTCGCCACCGCCCCGCGCGGGCGCCACCGCACCACGCTGCTCTCGCCGTTCGACTCGCTGATCTGGGACCGCGCCCGCACCGAACGGATCTTCGGCATGACCCACCGGCTGGAGGCCTACACGCCCAGGCACAAGCGGGTGCACGGCTACTTCGCGATGCCGCTGCTGGCCGGCGGCCGGCTGGTCGGCCGGGTCGACCCAGCCCGGGAGGGGCGCACCCTGGTCGCCCGGCAGGTCTCGCTGGCCGACGGCCCGGGAAGCGGCGCCCGGCACCTCGATGCGCTGGCCGCCGCACTGCGCGAGGCGGCCGCCTGGGTCGGCTGCGACGAGGTGCGGGTCGAGGCGCTGCACGACGAACGGCTGCGCCCGGCCCTGGAGAAGCTGCTTTCGGAATAGGAACGGCGGCGGGCGCCGCTCACCCTATTTCGAGGATCTTCTCCCGCATCGCGTACACCACCGCCTCCATCCTGGAATGCAGTTGGAGCTTCTCCAGGATGTTGCGGACGTGGTTCTTCACGGTGTTCTCGCTGATGAACAACTCCTTGGCGATCTCCCGATTGTTCATCCCCGTCGCCACCAGCTTCAGCACCTCCAGCTCCCGGTCGGTGAGCCGGGGCGCGGGCACCAGGTCCCGGTCGTCGGAGCGCCGCTGGATCATCGACTTGAACTCGGTGAGCAGCTTGGAGGCCATCGACGGGCTGATCTGCGACTGCCCGTCGGCGACCGCGCGGATCGCGGTGGCAACCTCGTCGGTGGAGATCTCCTTGAGCAGGTAGCCGGTGGCCCCCGCCTTGATCGCCTCGTAGAGGTCGGCCTCCTCGTCGCTTATCGTCAGCATGATGATCTTGGTGCTGGGCGCCACGTCCTTGATCGCCGTGCAGGCCTCGATCCCGCTGCGGCGCGGCATCCGGACGTCCATCAGGATGATGTCGGGCAGCAGGTCGGCGGCCTTCAGCACCGCCTCGGCGCCGTCCCCGGCCTCGCCGACGACCTTGATGTCCGGCTCCTCCGCGAGCACGATCTCCAGCCCCCGGCGGAACAGGGCGTGGTCGTCCACCACCAGGACGCGGATCGGCTCACCCCGGTGCGGCGCGTACGCGGGTTCCTCCGGCCCCGGTGGCAGTCCGGCGCCTGGTCCCGCTGCGGGCCCCAGCCCGAAGTGATCCCCCATCCGCTCCTCCCCCTTCGCGGGTCGACGTGCGCCCAATCATTCCACGCCCCGCCGTCGCCGCAGTCACCCTCCGATGCCGATTCCCCCGCATCGGGTGACCCCGGGACGCAATGGTTCCGAGCACCGTTCGAACCCGTCCCACCGGGCGCGCCCGAAACAGGCGGAACGCCCCGAAACGCCGGTGACCCCGGCGGCAGCCGCCGCCGGGGTCACCCCTCCGTCATTGCCGTCGGGACGGTCAGTCCTCGTCGTCGGACCGACCGATCGCACCGCCCGCGCCGCTGGCCACGCCGGCCGCCATGTCCGGCTGCACGTGGATGACACCGTAGTGGTAGCCGTGCCGGCGGTAGACGACGCTGGGCAGGCCGCTGTCCTTCTCCACGAAGAGGTAGAAGTCGTGGCCGACCAGCTCCATCTCGTAGAGCGCCTGGTCCAGCGCCATGGGGGCGGCCGAGTGCGTCTTCTCCCGGACCACCAGCGGGCCTTCGCCCTCCACTTCCAGGGATCCCATCATGGTCTTGCGGACGGCCCCGTTGGTCTCGCCC
Organism: Kitasatospora sp. NPDC053057; assembly: GCF_044546945.1. Taxonomy (NCBI): domain Bacteria; kingdom Bacillati; phylum Actinomycetota; class Actinomycetes; order Kitasatosporales; family Streptomycetaceae; genus Kitasatospora; species Kitasatospora sp. NPDC053057. The sequence goes on from NZ_JBITZP010000008.1 coordinate 222,685, forward strand.
TCGTGCGCCGTCGTGTCCGGCAGCGCGGCCAGGGCCGCGGTCGCCTCGGCGACGCTGATCGGGGTGCGGCCGTTGGCGCCGCCCTTGTGCACCCGACGCCGGTCGGCCGACTTGCGCAGCTGCGCGTCGAGCTTCGCCGATGCCAGGTCGAGCGCCGCGTACGCGTCGGCGGCGGCGGCTTCGGCCCGGATCACCGGGCCCCGGGTACGAAGAGTGATCTCCACACGGTCCGACCTGTCGGCCTGCCGCGGGTTGTGCTCCTTGGACACCTCGACGTCGAGGCTGATCACCTTGCCGTCGAACTTCTGGACCTTCTCCAGCTTCTCGGCCACGTGCTCGCGGAACCTCTTGGGCACCTCGGTCTTGCGGCCCTTGACGACGATGTCCACGCAGAACTCCGATCCCTCGTGCTGACGCCGATCCGGGTGCTACCGGACCGGACTGAGCTCCAGCTGGACCAGCCCATCCACTGCCGGCCCCCGCCCCCGCCAGCGGCGGGAACGACTGGCCCTCATCTCACTTCCTCCCCATCAGGGACGGTTGAAACCCCCTGGAGCCTTATCGAACACCTCACAGGGAGTTTTCGCCTCCCCAGGCGAGATGGGGGGTATGACCGGATACTGCGGGCTGGCGGTCAAACTGTTGCACCCTGTCTACCCTCCTGTGGGTGAAGCAACGGTAAATACCTGGACAACGCCCCCCATACGGCGCATCCTTTGCTGACTCTCCGTGCCTGCCGCCGCCAGGAGCAGCCGTGCCACCGACCCCCTCCCCCGCCCCTCCGCCGTCCGCGAAGACACCGTTCGGCCACGCACTGGCCGGGCTGCTGGACGTCCTGCTCCCCGCGAACTGCGCGGGCTGCGGCGCCGAACGCACCCAGCTCTGCCCGGCCTGCCTGCACGCCCTGGCCACCGCCCGCCCCGGCCCCACCCTGCTGCCCTGGGCACACGCCGCCGCGCCGTACGCCGACCCGGTGCGGCAGCTGCTGCTCGCGCACAAGGAGCGCGGCGCGCTGCGGCTGGCCGGGCCGCTCGGCGAGGCGCTCGGACGGGCGGTGCGCTCCGCCCTCGGGGCCCGGGCCGGGGCCGCGCCGCTGCTGCTGGTCCCGATGCCCTCGGCCCGCGCGGCCGTGCGCGCCCGCGGCCACGACCCGACGCTGCGACTGGCCGGGGCCGCCGCCCGGTCGCTGCGCCGGGCCGGGCTGGACGCCCGGGCCGCGCCGCTGCTGCGGCACGCCCGCCCGGTCGCCGACCAGACCGGGCTGAACGCCGCCGAGCGGCGGCGCAACCTGCACGGCGCGCTCACCGTCCTGCCGCGCGCCCGCCGCGGCCTGGCCGGCCGTCAGCCGGTGCTGGTGGACGATCTGGTGACCACCGGGGCGAGCCTGGCCGAGGCCGCCCGGGCGCTGGCCGACGCCGGACTGCCGGCCCGGGCCGCCGCCACGGTCGCGGCCACCGCGGTGCAGCCGGCGGGCTGAGGCCCGGCCGGCGGCCCGTCAGCCCGCCCGTCAGCCCGTCAGCCCGTCAGCCCGCCCGGCGATCAGCCCACGTAGAAGTACGAGCGGGCCTTGTCCACCAACTGGGCTTCCCGCCACTGGTTGTTGACCAGCCGGTAGACCGTCCCGCCCGCCACCGCGAGCACCGGCCACGGCTGGGCCAGGAGGTACCCGCGGGACTCCGCGGCCGAGATGGACTGCGGGGAGGACGGCAGGCCGTTGCCGGTCTGCAGCTGACTGTCCGTGCTCTGCGAGCCGTCGGTGCTGATGTAGTACAGCTGCTGGGGGCGGTCGGCCTCCTTGCCGAGCACCAGCAGCTGGTCGGCCTCCGTCCAGGACACCGAGGTGACGTCGGTGAGCGAGAGGGCCCCCGGGCGCGCATTGGTGATCCGCACGGTCGGCGCCCCCGGTGTGCCGTCGTGCTCCACCAGTCCGAACATCAGCGAACTGCCAGTCACACCGGGCGACTTGACCACCAGCGCGATCCGGGCGCCGTCCGAGGAGACCTTCACCGCCTGCACCCCCTGCACCGGTTGCCCGCGCAGATCGCTGACCGGCACGGTGTACGTCCTGCCGCCGCGCACCATGACCACCCGCGGGGCCTGCGGATCGCGGTCCACCACCCAGAGGTCGCCGCGGCCGTCCCAGGTGGGCGAGGCCAGGCCGTCGTCCTTGGCGCCCTTCACCGGCGAGCTGAGCACCGGCTCGGGCATCGCCACCGTGCCGGCGGCCAGCGGCACCGAGTAGAGCTGGTGGCCGTCGTCCGAGAGCGCGGCGGCCTGGGAGCCGTCCCGGCTGACCGCGACCGTACCCAGCTGGGGCACGCCGTTCGCGTGCGGTTTGCCCAGCACCCCGGGCACCGGGTCGCCGCTGCGCCCCTCCTCGGCCACCATCAGCGCGCCGTTGTCCGCGCGCTGGTAGTACTGCTGCGGGGGCACCCGGCCGGCCAGCGCGCCGGGGCCGACGGCCTGGTCGTCACTGCGGCTGGCCGTGCAGGAGCCGCCCTGCCCCTTCAGTTCCAGCCGGTCGACCTGTCCCTTCCCCTGGTCGGCGAAGGTGTAGTAGAGCTGGGTCGCCATCCGGCGGCAGGCCGCCGCATCGCCCAGGTCCGTCCCGCCGAGCTGCACGTGGGCGATCCGGCTGTCGTCGATGGCCACCTTGTCGACCGTGGTGCCGCTCGGGAAGGCGGTCCGGACCACCGGCGCGAGCCAGTGGGAGGGCCCCGCGACCAGCGCGTTGGCGGCCGCGGTCAGCGGGTCGGTTCGGCGCCGCAAGTAGATCGGGTCGGCGACCAGCACGTCCTGGCCGCCGGAACCGGAGCCGGGGACGGACGGGTCGGGGGCGGTGTAGAAGAAGCGCTCGACCTGCCGGAAGCTGTTCCGGAAGTTGGTCTCGTTCATGATCACGCCGGCCGGCAGCTTGGCGATCCGCCACTCACCGTCCTCCCGCGTGAAGGTGAAGTCGAGGACCTTGTTGTTCTGCCCCGACACCAGCAGGTACGAGCGCTTCTCGTCGACCGTGGCCACCAGCTGCCCGGACACCGTCTCGGAGTACTCGGTGTCCTTGTCGGTGACGACCTGGTCGGGCGCGATCTGCGTGGCGGAGAGCACGAGGATGCCCGCGTCCGGGTTCCAGGTCGCGGCGGCGTGCTCGGTGAGGTACTTGCGCGCGGTCTCGTACCCCTCGTCCGCGGTCACCGCGTCCAGGAAGCCGGTCAGCAGCTCACGCGGTTTGGCGCCCTTGGCGGGCGCCACCGGGAACACCCTGGCCTGCAGGTTCTTGTCGGCCGAGCCCTGCGACAGCTCCACCTTGGTGATGCCGCCGGAGTCCGGCATGGCCGCGCAGCCGCTCGCCACCAGGGCGCCGAGCACCACGCCGGCCACTGCCAAGAGCCGCGGCGCAGGGCCGGTCCTAGTCCTGTTGCTCGTCCTTCGCACGCTGCGACCCCTCCAGGTCCGTCCCACCCGTCGCGTCCGGTTCCGCCGTCCGCTGTGCCACCGACGGCCGTCCCGGCGTCGGGTCCACCATGACCTGGGCGCCGGTGGCGCCGTAACCGGCCCCCGCCGTGCGCACGTCCGAGGGGTCCGAGCGCGGCCCCTCCGGCAGCCGGTTCCGGCCCAGCCCGGGGCCGATGTTCAACACTCCGCCGAGGCCGCTGCCCAGCCCGTTGCCGGCCCCTTCCGGCGCCTCGCCCGGCTCCTCGACGGCGGCCATGGCCGTCGAACCGGTCGGGGCGATCGCCCGGCGGTACGGCGTGCCGTACGCGCCCAGGCCCCGGTTGTTGCGGGAGTCCTCCGGCTCCAGCCGGAACGGCGCCCGGTTGATCTCGCCGCCGCGGGTGCGCGGCAGGGTGAGCCGGAAGTGCGAGCCGCCGCCGGGCTCGCCCCAGGCCTGGAGCCAGCCGCCGTGCAGGTGGGCGTCCTCGACCGCGATGGACAGGCCCAGGCCGGTGCCGCCGGTGGTGCGCACCCGGGACGGGTCCGCCCGCCAGAAGCGGTGGAACACCCGGGACGCCTCGCCCGGCTTGAGGCCGATGCCGTAGTCGCGCACGCCGACCGCGACCGCGCCGTCCGCCGAGCCCAGCCGGACCACCACGTCGCGGCCCTCGCCGTGCTCCAGCGCGTTGACCACCAGGTTGCGCAGGATGCGCTCGATCCGGCGGGAGTCCACCTCGGCCAGCACCGGCTCGCCGTCGCCGCGGATCACCACGGTGCTGCCCTTGGCCTGGGCCAGCGGGTCGGCGGCCTCCACCACCCGGCCGACGATCTCGCGCAGGTCGACCGGCTCGGCGTCCAGGATCGCGGCGCCGGCGTCGAAGCGGCTGATCTCCAGCAGGTCGGCGAGCAGCGACTCGAAGCGGTCCAGCTGGCCCTGCAGCAGTTCCGCCGAGCGGGCCGCCATCGGGTCCAGGTCCTCGCGGCTGTCGTAGATCAGGTCGGCGGCCATCCGGACCGTGGTCAGCGGGGTGCGCAGCTCGTGCGAGACGTCCGAGACGAAGCGCCGCTGGACCCGGGACAGCTCCTCCAGCTGGCGGATCTGCGCCTGCAGGGCGTTGGCCATCCGGTTGAACGACTCCCCGAGGCGGGCGATGTCGTCCGTCCCGGTCACCTTCATCCGCTCTTCCAGGTGCCCGTCGGCGAGCCGCTCGGAGATGCCGGCGGCCATCCGCACCGGGGTGACGACCTGGCGCACCACGACCCAGGCGATGCCGCCCATCAGGATCACCACGAACACGCCGGCGGTCGCCAGGGTGCCGGTGATCAGGTTGAGGGTGTCGGTCTCCTGGCCGAAGGAGAACACGTAGAACAGCTGGTAGCTGGTGTTGGCCGGGCCGACGAACTGCATGCCGAGGGCCAGTCCGGGCTCGCTCTTGCCGCCGGCCTCGGGCGAGCGGTGGATCCGGGTCGGCTGGTCGAACATCTGGCCGGGCTCTTCGATGAGCTTGGCGCGCAGGGTGTCCGGGACGCTGCTGGGCTGGATGTCGCCCGAGTAGCGCGGCGCGAAGCCGGCGCTGTCGGGGACGACCGTCCCGGTGCCGGGGGCCATCGCGATCACCGAGTAGACCGTCTGCCCGCTCGCGGCCAGGTCGTTGACCTGGCGCAGCAGCCAGGTGCCGGTCTCGGCGGTGGTCGGGTCGACGGCGCCCCGCAGGTTCTGGTCCCGGGCCTCGTCGATCTTCTTCTGCTCGACCTGGAAGCCGATCCGGGCCTGCGCCCGGGCGGCGTCGATCTTGGTGTCGAGCAGGCCGTTGCGCACCTGTGCCACCACGACCACACCCAGCACCAGGACCACCGCGATGGAGGCCAGCAGGGACACCGCGACCACGCGCACCTGGATCGACCGGTGGTACAGCACGGCCACCCGGCGCGCGGGGCGCCGGAGCTGACGCTTCATCAGGCCGAACACTCCGGAGGGGCCGCGACGGCGGCGGGTGGTCGAACTCAGCACGTCCCCGCGCACGGCCCCCGCCCCGTCGGTCGCGGAACCCGACGGGGTGCCCTCAGCCCGGTCCGTCACGTCAGCTGGGTCCGGCCTTGTAGCCGACGCCGCGGACGGTCACCACGATCTCGGGGCGCTCCGGGTCCTTCTCGATCTTGGAGCGCAGTCGCTGCACGTGGACGTTGACCAGGCGGGTGTCCGCCGCGTGGCGGTAGCCCCAGACCTGCTCCAGCAGCACCTCGCGGGTGAACACCTGCCAGGGCTTGCGGGCCAGCGCGACCAGCAGGTCGAACTCCAGCGGGGTCAGCGGGATGCTGCGCCCGTCCCGCTTCACCGAGTGGCCGGCCACGTCGATCACCAGGTCGCCGATGGTCAGCTGCTCGGGCGTCGGCTCCTCGGCGCGGCGCAGCCGGGCGCGGACCCGGGCCACCAGCTCCTTGGGCTTGAACGGCTTGGTGACGTAGTCGTCGGCGCCGGACTCCAGGCCCACCACCACGTCGACCGTGTCCGTCTTCGCGGTCAGCATGACGATCGGGACGCCGGACTCCGCCCGGATCTGCCGACACACGTCAATGCCGTCCCGGCCGGGCAGCATCAGGTCGAGCAGGACCAGATCGGGCTTGCTCTCCCGGAACGCGGCTAGCGCCTTGTCCCCATCCGCGACGAAAAACGGCTCAAAACCCTCACCACGCAGCACGATGCCGAGCATCTCGGCCAGTGCGGAGTCGTCATCAACGACGAGGACGCGTCCCTTCATGCGTCCATCTTCTCATTACCGGATTGTGACCTGCCGCACAGCAGTGCCAATGCTCCACAACGGCCAACTCGCAGGCCGTCGAATTCCGGCCATACCGGGCGAATAGCCCTAGCCGGAGCGCCTCCGAACGGTCCGGAACCCGTCGTCCGACCCCCCGGCGGGCCCCGTTGCCGATCAGCAACCGGATACCCCTGGGGCGTCTCCGGACCCCATGGCACGATGGGCGCTGCGCGCGGGCGAAAGATCCGCCCGGATCCGCGCCCAGGACGCCCCTCCGAGGAGCAGTGATGACCGACACTCCGGGCTGGGCCTCGCCCAGCTCGTCCGAGCCGCCCCGCGACGGCGTCCGGCCTCCGGCCGACGCGCCCGCCGCCGTGCCCGGGCCGTCGGCACCCCCTCGGACCACCCCCGGCTGGGGCGCCCAGTACGGGCAGCCGAACCGCGGCGGGCAGCCGCCCGGCCGCGACCCGTACGGCTGGAACGCCGCACGCAGCCCCCGGCCCGGCGTCATCCCGCTGCGCCCGCTCAGCGTCGGCGAACTGCTCGACGGCGCCGTCACCACCGTCCGCCGGCACTGGCGCACCGCCCTCACCCTCTCGCTCGGCATCGCCGTCGTCGACCAGGCCGGCACCTTCGTCGCCGAACTTCTGGTCAAGGGCCGGACCGGCGCCTCCACCCAGCTCCTCACCCTGCTCGTCAGCCTGCCGCTGACGCTGCTGCTCGACGCGCTCGCCGTCGCACTGCTCACCATCGTGGTCAGCCGCGCCGTCCTCGGCCGGTCGGTGACCGCCGGGGAGGCCTGGCGCGACGCCCGCCCCCGGCTGCTGCAGCTGCTCGGGCTCACCGTGCTCACCACCCTGATGAGCGGCGGCGTGGTGCTGCTCGGCTTCACCCCGCTGCTCGGCTACCGGGCCGGCGGCGCCGACGCCCCCGCGACCGTGTCCCTGCTGTTCCTGGTCGGTGTGCTGACCCTGCCGGTCGGCCTCTGGCTGCTGGTCCGCTACAGCCTGGCCGCCCCCGCGCTGATGCTGGAGAAGCAGGGCGTGGTGACGGCGCTGTCGCGCTCGCGCCGACTGGCCCGCGGCTCCTGGTGGCGGATCTTCGGCATCGTCCTGCTGAGCCGGCTCCTGGCCGGGATCGTCGGGGCCACCCTGGTCATCCCGTTCCGCTTCATCGGCCTGGTGCTGGGCTTCGGCTCGATCGACCGCTTCGGCGACTCCTCCCAGCAGTCCATCGGCATGATGGTGCTGACCGCGATCGCCGGGATCATCGCCTCCTCGCTGACCACCCCGTTCCTGGCCGCCGTCGGCGTGCTGGTCTACATCGACCAGCGGATCCGCCGCGAGGCCCTGGACATCGAGCTCGCCCGCGCCGCCGCGACGCCCGAGCAGGGCGGCACCGGCGGGAGCGGCCAGGCCGACCAGACTCCGGCGAGGCACTGAACCGGATGCCTATCTGGGGGGACAGGCTCCTCGCCGCCGCCGGCGCCCCGGTCACCGTTCCGCGTGACCCGGCCCGCGACGCCGCCCGCGACGAGCTGCTCAACGCCGAGTACCACAAGAACGACCCGAGCGTCCTGGAACGCGTCGTCAACTGGATCTGGGACCACATCGACCGCGCCATGGGCAGCATCTCCGGCGACGGCACCGACGGCACCACCGGACTGGTGCTCTTCCTGATCGTCGCCGCGGTGATCGGCGCCGCCGTCTGGTGGCGCCTCGGCGCCCCCAAGCGCGCCGCCCGCACCGTCCTGGGCGTGTACGGCTCCGACGGCCCGCGCAGCGCCGACCAGTACCGCGCGGACGCCGCCGGGCACGCCGCCGCGGGCCGCTGGTCCGAAGCCGTCCGCGAGCAGATGCGCGCACTCGTCCGGGCCCTGGAGGAGCGCACCCTGCTCGACGCCCGCCCCGGCCGCACCGCCGACGAGGCCGCCGCCGAGGCCGGCCGGGCCCTGCCCGAGCACGCCGCCGCGCTGACCGCGGCCGCCCGTACCTTCGACGACGTCGCCTACGGCGAGCGCACCGCCGACCAGGCCGCCTACCGGCTGCTGCTGGACCTCGACCGGACGCTGGAACGCACCCGGCCGGTCCTCGCCCACGCCTCCGCGGTGGCCGCCGCCCCGGCCCCGACCTCGACCCCGGGAGGAGCGGCATGACCAGCCCCGCCCCGGCTCCCCCCGCCGCCGAACGACCCGCCGACGCCGCGCCGACCAGCCTCGCCCCCACCGGGCGCGGCCTGGCCCGCCGGGCCCGCTGGTACCTGGTCTTCCTCGCCGTCCTGCTGGTCGCCGCCGTCGGCATCGCCGTCCTCAACCGCGGCCACCGCTACCCGCCGATCGACCCACGTTCGTACGACGCCGACGGCGCCCACGCCGTGGTCGCGCTGCTCGAACACCAGGGCGTCAAGGCCGAACTCAGCACCGACCCCGCGGCCGCCGCGAACGGCGCCGACACCCTGGTGCTGCCCGAACCCGACCTGCTCAGCCCGGCCCAGCTGCGCGCCATCGCCGCCGCCCGGCACCAGCGGGTGGTCCTGATCGCCCCGGGCCCGGCCGCCCTCAGCGCCCTCGCCCCCGGCATCCGCGCCGCCGACGAGGCCGGCGGCGTCCCCTTCGCGGCCGTCCGCGGCAGCCAGCCGGACTGCTCGCTCCCCGAGGCCGTCCGGGCCGGCAGCGCCTCCATGGGCGGCATGCTCTACACCAGCGGCAGCCGGGGCGACGGCTGCTACCCGCGTAGCCACGACTACCCGCTGGTCCGCACCCCGAACGGGGGCGGCGACGTCATCGTGCTCGGCAGCGGCCAGTTCCTGCGGAACGACGAGCTCGCCAAGGACGGCAACGCCTCGCTCGCGCTCGGCCTGCTCGGCTCGCAGCCCCGCCTCACCTGGCACCTGCCCGACTACACCGCGCCGGTCGCCGAGGGCACCCAGCGCAAGTCCTTCGGCGACTACATCCCCAAGGGCTGGCACTGGGCCCTCTACCAGCTCGCCGTCGCCGCCGTGCTCGCCGCCCTCTGGCGCGCCCGCCGGCTCGGCCCGGTGGTCAGCGAGGACCTGCCCGTGGTGGTCCGCGCCGCCGAGACCACCGAGGGCCGCGCCCGCCTCTACCGGCGGGCCAAGGCCCGCGGCCGCGCCGCCGAGGCCCTGCGCCGCGCCGCCGCCCACCGCCTCGCCCCCGCCCTGGGCGTCCCGCTCCAGGCCGGCGCCCCCGAGCCGGAAGCACTCTGCGCGGCCGTCGCCGGCCGCCTCCCCGAACGACCCGCCGGGGACGTCCGGGCCCTGCTCTACGGCCCGCCCCCGACCGACGACGCCGCGTTGCTGCGGCTCGCCGACGACCTCGACGCCCTCGAAAGGCAGGTACGGAACCCGTGACCGAACAGGCGACCGCCCAGCTCCGCATCACCCCCGGCACGGCACCCGCCACCCCCACCACCGACCCCCGCGTCACCGACCCCCGCGCCGCGCTGACCGCCCTGCGCGCCGAGATCGGCAAGGCCGTGGTCGGCCAGGACGCCGCCGTCACCGGCCTCGTGGTGGCGCTGCTCTGCGGCGGCCACGTGCTGCTGGAAGGCGTCCCCGGCGTCGCCAAGACCCTGCTGGTCCGCACCCTCTCCACGGCGCTCAGCCTGGAGACCAAGCGCATCCAGTTCACCCCCGACCTGATGCCCGGCGACGTCACCGGCTCGCTCGTCTACGACGCCCGCACCGCCGAGTTCTCCTTCCAGCCCGGCCCGGTCTTCACCAACCTGCTGCTCGCCGACGAGATCAACCGCACCCCGCCCAAGACCCAGGCCGCCCTGCTGGAGGCCATGGAGGAGCGGCAGGTCACCGTGGACGGCGAGCCCCGCGCGCTGCCCGTCCCGTTCCTGGTCGCCGCGACCCAGAACCCGGTCGAGTACGAGGGCACCTACCCGCTGCCCGAGGCCCAGCTCGACCGCTTCCTGCTCAAGCTGATCCTGCCGCTGCCCGACCGCGACCAGGAGTTCCAGGTCCTGTCCCGGCACGCGTCCGGCTTCGACCCCAAGGACCTCGCCGCCGCCGGCGTCCGCCCGGTCGCCGGGCCCGAGCACCTCGCCGCCGCCCGTGAGCAGATCGCCAAGCTGACCGTCTCCCCCGAGGTCCTCGCCTACATCGTCGACCTCTGCCGGGCCACCCGGCAGTCCCCGTCGCTGTCCATCGGCGTCTCCCCGCGCGGTGCCACGGCCCTGCTCGCCGCCTCGCGCGCCTGGGCCTGGCTCGCCGGACGGGACTACGTCACCCCGGACGATGTCAAGGCACTCGCCCTGCCCACCCTGCGGCACCGCGTCGCGCTGCGCGCCGAGGCCGAGATGGAGGGCGTCACCGCCGACTCCGTCATCCAGGCCGTCCTCGCCCAGACGCCCGCCCCCCGCTGACCCACGCCCACCGGCGTACCGGGCTTCCGAAACCACGGCCCTCTCCGACCACGGGCTTCCGAAGGAGCGCACCCGCATGGCCCTCACCGGGCGAACCGCCCTGATCGCCGCGCTCGGCGCGCTCTTCGTGGGCCTCCTGCTGCCCTCCTGGGCCGGAATCGGGGCCGTCACCGGCGCGGTCCTGCTCGCCGTCCTTGCCGACCTGGTGCTCGCCGCCCCCGTCCGCAGCCTGCGGATCGTCCGGGGCGGCGCCACCACCGTCCGGCTCGGTGACACCGCCTCCGTCGAACTGACCGTCACCAACACCTCCGGGCGGCCCCTCCGGGCCCTGATCCGCGACGCCTGGGCCCCCTCCGCCTGGCGTCCCGGCACCGCCGAGACCTCCTCCCGGCACACCCTCGCCGTCCCCGGCGGGGAACGGCGCCGGGCCGTCTCCGTGCTCACCCCGAGCCGCCGCGGCGACCACCACGCCCACCGGGTGACGGTCCGTTCGCTCGGCCCGCTCGGCCTGGCCGGCCGCCAGGGCTCCCACCACGTCCCCTGGACGGTCCGCGCCCTCCCCCCGTTCCACAGCCGCAAGCACCTGCCCTCCCGGCTCGCCCGGCTTCGCGAACTCGACGGCCGCACCTCGGTGTTGACCCGCGGCCAGGGCACCGAGTTCGACTCGCTGCGGGAGTACCTGCCCGGCGACGACGTCCGCTCCATCGACTGGCGCGCCAGCGCCCGCCGCCACACCGTCGCCGTCCGCACCTGGCGCCCCGAACGCGACCGGCACATCCTCGTCGTCCTCGACACCGGCCGCACCTCGGCCGGCCGAGTCGGCGACGCCCCCCGCCTGGACGCCGCCCTCGACGCCGCCCTGCTGCTCACCGCCCTCGCCACCCGCGCGGGCGACCGGGTCGATCTGCTCGCCCACGACGCCCGCAAGCGCGCCGCCGTCATCGGCAGCTCGCCGAGCGAGATCCTGCCGGCCTTCACCAACGCGATGGCCCTGCTGGAGCCGGCGCTGCACGAGACCGACATGCGCTCCCTGGTCTCCACCGCGCTCAAGATGGCACCGCACCGCTCGCTGATCGTCCTGCTCACCGGCCTCGACGCGGCCCCCGTCGAGGACGGCCTGCGGCCGCTGCTGCCGCTGCTCACCAAGCGCCACGAGGTCGTCCTCGCCTCGGTCGCCGACCCGCACCTGGACGTGCTGGCCGCCGGCCGCGGCACCGTGGAGGCCGTCTACGGCGCCGCCGCCGCCGAACAGACCCGCGCCGACCGCCGCCACACCGCCGACCGCCTCACCCGGCACGGCGTCACCGTCCTCGACGCCCCGCCCGCCCAGATCGCCCCCGCCCTGGCGGACACCTACCTGGCGCTCAAGGCCGCCGGCCGGCTCTGAACCTCACTCCCTCCCACGGCCGTTGAGCCGCACGTTGAGCCGGGCCGCCTGGCGCGTCAGGTGATCGCGCTCGGCAAGGTTCGACGCCCGACGGGCCGCCTCGACGTACAGCCGGGCCGCCGTCACCAGGTCCCCGTCACGCTCGTGGAGGTACGCCGCCACCGCCGCGTACCTCGGCACGGACTCGTCCACCGCCCCCAGCGCCGCCAGCCCGGCGCGCGGCCCGTCGGCCTCACCGACCGCCACCGCACGGTTCAGCCGGACCACCGGGCTGTCCGTCAGCCGCACCAACTCGTCGTACCACTCGACGATCTGCACCCAGTCGGTCTCCCCGGCGGTGGGTGCGTCCGCGTGCAGCGCCGCGATCGCCGCCTGGGCCTGGAACTCGCCCAGCCGGTCCCGGGCGAGGGCCGCCTGCAGGATCCCGACGCCCTCGGCGATCAACCCGGTGTCCCAGCGGCTGCGGTCCTGCTCGCCGAGCGGCACCAGGCTGCCGTCGGGCGCCGTCCGGCCCGCCCGCCGGGCATGGTGTAGCAGCATCAGCGCCAGCAGCCCCGCCACCTCGGGATGGTCGATCGCCGCGGCCAGCTGCCGGGTGAGCCGGATCGCCTCGGCGGCGAGGTCGACATCGCCCGAGTAGCCCTCGTTGAAGACCAGGTAGAGGACGCGCAGCACGGTGGCGACGTCGCCCGGCTGATCGAGCCGGACGGCCGAGACGGTGCGCTTTGCCCGGCTGATCCGCTGCGCCATGGTCGCCTCGGGCACCAGGTAGGCCTGGGCGATCTGGCGGGTGGTCAGCCCGCCGAGCGCGCGCAGGGTGAGCGCGACCGCGGACGACGGCGTCAACGACGGGTGGGCGCACAGGAAGTAGAGCTGCAGCGTGTCGTCCGACGCGGCCGCCGGCCCGGGCTCCGGCTCCTGGTCGACCAGGTCCTCCCGCCGACGGCGGGCGGTGTCCGCCCGGGTCGCGTCGAGGAACTTCCGCCAGGCGACGGTGACCAGCCAGCCCTTCGGGTCCCGCGGCGGATCGCCCGGCCAGCCGCGAACCGCCTCGATCAACGCCTCCTGCACGGCGTCCTCGGCCGCCGCGAAATCCGCTCCGCGGCGGACGAGGATGCCGAGCACGGCCGGCGTGAGGCTCCGGATCAGGGAACCGTTCATCGCATGGCCCCGGTCATCGGAGATGGCACTCCGTGGTGGTCGACGGCATGGCCAGGAACGGGCGCAGTTCCAGCCACTCGTGGATCGGCTTCCCCCCGGCCCCGGGAGCGGCCGACAGCTCTCCGGCCAGCTCGACGGCGCGCTCGTAGCTGTCGACGTCGATCACCATCCAGCCGGCGATGAGGTCCTTGGTCTCGGCGAACGGACCGTCGGTGACCGGCGGACGGCCCTCGCCGTCGTACCGGACCCAGGTCCCCTCCGGCGCGAGCCCCTGAGCGTCGACGAACTCGCCGGTCTTTTCCAGCCGCGCAGCGAAGTCCTGCATGTACTTGATGTGCGCCGTGACCTCCTCCGGCGTCCACTGGTCCATCGGCGCGCAGTTGACCGCGGTCGGAGCGCCCCGGTAGTGCTTGAGCAGCAAGTACTTGGCCATCGTCTTCTCCTCGGTGCTGATGCGACCCATTGTGGCCGCGTCCACCCCGGGGACGGAGCCGGCCACGGGTTCTCGACACGGGCTGACCAAGATTTTTTCGGCCGCAGCTGACCTCGGAAATGCGAAAAGCCCCCGATCCGATGGATCGGGGGCTTTTCTGAATGATTGTTCGGCGGCGTCCTACTCTCCCACAGGGTCCCCCCTGCAGTACCATCGGCGCTGTGAGGCTTAGCTTCCGGGTTCGGAATGTAACCGGGCGTTTCCCTCACGCTATGACCACCGAAACACTATGAAACTGTCAACCGCACCAACCCGTCTGACGGGGTTGGGGTCGTTGTTTCAGAACAACACAGTGGACGCGAGCAACTGAGGACAAGCCCTCGGCCTATTAGTACCGGTCAACTCCACCCCTCACAGGGCTTCCATATCCGGCCTATCAACCCAGTCGTCTACTGGGAGCC